>NZ_JBIAVO010000001.1:0-69494 GCF_042894345.1 Kitasatospora sp. NPDC001540 | reverse complement strand
ACAAGCCGGGGGCGCCCCCCCCCCCGCCCCCCCCCCGGGGGGGGGGGGGGGGGGCCGGGCGGGGGGGGGGGGGGGCCGGGGGCGCGCGCCCCCCCCCCCCCCCCCCCCCCCCCCGGGAGCGCCCGCAGGAGGGTCAGAGCGCGCCGAGGGCGGCCAGGTACTCCTGGGTGTCGCGGGCGTCCGGCAGGCCGTTCACGATGCTCCAGCGGACGGTGCCCTCCTTGTCGATGACGAAGGTGCCGCGCACCGCGCAGCCCTTCTCCTCGTTGAAGACGCCGTACGCCCGGGAGACCTCGCCGTGCGGCCAGAAGTCCGACAGCAGCGGGTACTCCAGGCCCTGCTGGTCGCCGAAGACCCGCAGCGAGAACGGCGAGTCGTTGGAGACCGCGAGCACCTGCACCTCGTCGTTCTGCAGGCGCGGCAGCTCCTTCTGGATCTCGCAGACCTCGCCGGTGCAGACGCCGGTGAAGGCGAACGGGTAGAAGACCAGGACGACGTTCTTCTCGCCGCGGAAGTCGGACAGCTTCACGGACTCGCCGTGCTGGTTCTTCAGCTCGAAGTCCGGGGCCTGGGTGCCGATCTCGATGCTCATGAGGGGGCCTTCCTGCCTCAACGGTGGTGCGGTCGTCACGATCCTCCCATCCGCCCGCCCCCGTTCGACCGTCCGGGTGAGCCGGCCCGGCCGTCCGGAGGGCCCTGTTCGCTCCGGGTGAACGGGGGCGGCCCGGAACGCCGACGGGCCCCGTCGGCGGATTCGCCGACGGGGCCCGTCGCGGGTCTCGGTCCGAAGGTCAGCGCTTGCCCGCCTTCGAGGCCTTCGGGGTGGCCAGGCGGGTGCCCGCCCAGTCCTTGGCGATCGCCACCGAGCTGGTCTGCGAGAGACCGGCGGTCTTCGCTGCGTCGGCGATCTCGTGCGCCTCGACGTGTCCGTCGCGGCCGGTCTTCGGGGTGAGCAGCCAGATCAGGCCGCCCTCTGCCAGGTACTCCAAGGCGTCGACCAGGGCGTCGGTGAGATCCCCGTCCTCGTCGCGGTGCCACAGCAGGACGCCGTCGGCGACGTCGTCGTAGTCCTCGTCGACGAGTTCGGTGCCAGTGATGTCCTCGATGCCCTCGCGGAGCTCCTGGTCACTGTCTTCGTCGTACCCGAGCTCCTGGATGATCTGGCCCTCTTCGAAGCCGAGACGAAGCGCCGGGTTGGACTTGTCCGCGGGGTCCGCGGTCGCGCTCACGGGAATAACCTCCAGTATTCGGCCCGGCGTCCATGCCGGGGCTGTGGCCGTAGTCCACACGGGAGTGGCGGTTCGCGCAAGTACCCGACCCCCGATCCCACCCAAAGGTTGACGTGTCGCGGGGCGACACGCCGCCCACTGTGGTGGTGAACACACCCGTATGTCCCTGTCCGTACCGACAAGGATGCTTCGTCTCGTACCCCCGTGCAGCCGGTTCACCCGCCGTACGCCTGCCCGAGATGCGAACGGCATTCGGGTCGGAGCAGGGTGCGGGCGTAAAGTCTCCTGTTGGCCCTCATCCCGACCGGCCGCCATCGTCCGGCCGGGGTCCCAGGTCGGACCACCTCCTGACCGTCCCGTCCACCAGGCGGAGCGGTTACCGATCGGTAGAGATGACGGATCTCCGAACGCGGTAGCACGATGGAGGCGGCGCGACAACTCAGTTTCGACCGACAGTGAAGGAACAGCGTGGCTTCCGGATCCGATCGCAACCCGATCATCATTGGCGGCCTCCCGAGCCAGGTCCCGGACTTCGATCCCGAGGAGACCGCGGAGTGGCTGGAGTCGCTTGACGCTGCCATCGACGAGCGGGGGCGCGAGCGTGCCCGCTACCTGATGCTGCGGCTGATCGAGCGCGCCCGCGAGAAGCGCGTAGCCGTGCCCGAGATGCGCAGCACGGACTACGTCAACACCATCGCGACCAAGGACGAGCCGTTCTTCCCCGGCAACGAGGAGATCGAGCGCAAGATCCTCAACGCGACGCGCTGGAACGCGGCCGTCATGGTCTCCCGCGCCCAGCGGCCCGGCATCGGCGTCGGCGGCCACATCGCCACCTTCGCCTCCTCCGCGTCCCTGTACGACGTGGGCTTCAACTACTTCTTCCGCGGCAAGGACGCCGACGGCGAGTCCGGCGACCAGGTCTTCTTCCAGGGCCACGCCTCGCCGGGCATCTACGCCCGCGCCTTCCTGCTGGACCGACTGACCGAGCAGCAGCTCGACGCGTTCCGCCAGGAGAAGTCCAAGGCGCCGTACGGCCTCTCCAGCTACCCGCACCCGCGGCTGATGCCGGACTTCTGGGAGTTCCCGACCGTCTCGATGGGCCTCGGTCCGCTCGGCGCGATCTACCAGGCCCGGATGAACCGCTACCTGGAGCACCGGGGCATCAAGGACACCTCCGACTCGCAGGTGTACGCCTTCCTCGGCGACGGCGAGATGGACGAGCCCGAGTCGCTCGGCCAGCTCTCGCTGGCGGCCCGCGAGGGCCTGGACAACCTGACCTTCGTGGTCAACTGCAACCTGCAGCGCCTGGACGGCCCGGTCCGCGGCAACGGCAAGATCATCCAGGAGCTGGAGTCGCAGTTCCGCGGCGCCGGCTGGAACGTGATCAAGCTCATCTGGGACCGCTCCTGGGACCCGCTGCTGGCCCAGGACCGCGACGGCGTCCTGGTCAACAAGCTGAACACCACCCCGGACGGCCAGTTCCAGACCTACGCCACCGAGTCCGGCGCGTACATCCGCGAGCACTTCTTCGGCGGCGACCTGCGCCTGCGCGCGATGGTCGAGAACATGACCGACCACCAGATCCAGCACCTGGGCCGCGGCGGCCACGACCACCGCAAGGTCTACGCCGCGTTCAAGGCCGCCCGCGAACACAAGGGCCAGCCGACCGTCATCCTGGCGCAGACCGTCAAGGGCTGGACGCTGGGCCCCAACTTCGAGGGCCGCAACGCCACCCACCAGATGAAGAAGCTGACGGTCGAGGACCTGAAGCGCTTCCGCGACCGGCTGCACCTGCCGATCACCGACAAGCAGCTGGACGAGGGCTACCCGCCCTACTACCACCCGGGCCGCAACTCGGAGGAGATCCAGTACATGCACGACCGCCGGCAGGAGCTCGGCGGCTACGTGCCCACCCGCAAGGTGCGCCCGCGCAAGCTCGAACTGCCGGGCGACGACGCGTACAAGGCGGTCAAGAAGGGCTCCGGCAACCAGACCATCGCCACCACCATGGCGTTCGTCCGGGTGCTCAAGGACCTGATGCGCGACAAGGGCATCGGCAACCGCTTCGTGCCGATCGCGCCCGACGAGTACCGCACCTTCGGCATGGACTCGCTGTTCCCGTCCGCCAAGATCTACAACCCGCTCGGCCAGACCTACGAGTCGGTCGACCGCGAGCTGCTGCTGGCGTACAAGGAGTCCCCGTCCGGCCAGATGCTGCACGACGGCATCTCCGAGGCCGGCTGCACCGCCTCGCTGATCGCGGCCGGCTCCTCGTACGCGACGCACGGCGAGCCGCTGATCCCGGTGTACGTCTTCTACTCGATGTTCGGGTTCCAGCGCACCGGCGACCAGTTCTGGCAGATGTCCGACCAGCTGGCCCGCGGCTTCGTCATCGGCGCCACCGCCGGCCGCACCACCCTGACCGGTGAGGGCCTGCAGCACGCCGACGGCCACTCGCACCTGCTGGCCTCCACCAACCCCGGCGTGGTCGCCTACGACCCGGCCTACGGGTACGAGATCGCGCACATCGTCCAGGACGGCCTGCGCCGCATGTACGGCTCCTCCGCCGAGCACCCGCACGGCGAGGACGTCTTCTACTACATGACGGTCTACAACGAGCCGATCAAGATGCCCGCCGAGCCGGAGAACGTGGACGTCGACGGCATCCTCAAGGGCCTCTACAAGCTCAAGGACGGCGAGGGCGGCCAGATCCCGGCGCAGATCCTCGCCTCGGGCGTGGCCGTGCCGTGGGCCCTGGAGGCCCAGCGCATCCTCGCCGAGGAGTGGAACGTCAAGGCGGACGTCTGGTCGGCGACCTCCTGGAACGAGCTGCGCCGCGACGCCGTCGAGGCGGAGGAGTTCAACCTGCTGCACCCCGAGGAGCCGCAGCGCGTCCCGTACGTGACCACCAAGCTCTCCGGGGCCGAGGGTCCGTTCGTGGCCGTCTCCGACTGGATGCGCGCCGTCCCGGACCAGATCTCCCGCTGGGTCCCCGGCCAGTACCAGTCGCTGGGCGCCGACGGTTTCGGCTTCGCCGACACCCGCGGCGCGGCCCGTCGCTTCTTCCACATCGACGCGCAGTCGATCGTCCTGGGCACGCTCACCGAGCTGGCCAAGCAGGGCAAGATCGACCGCTCGGCGCTGAAGGACGCGATCGACCGCTACCAGCTGCTCGACGTGGCGGCGGCCGACCCGGGCGCGGCCGGCGGCGACGCGTAAGCATCACCTGGCGCGAAGGTCCGCCCGGGGAGGGAGCTTCTCTCCTCGGGCGGACCTTTCCGTCGTCGCACGCCTCCTCGCCCCGCCAGGGGCGCGGGGAACTGCGCGAGCAACCCCCGGAGACGGCAGGATCCGCCCGGCGGAGGGGACTCCCCTCTCCGGGCGGATCCGCGTTGCGTGTCAGATGTGGACCGCGGGGCCCGCCTCGTTCGCTCCGCGCTTGGTGAGCAGGCCCAGCCCCGCCGCCGCCAGGGCGACGACCGAGGCGACCACGAAGGCCGTGCCCATGCCGCTGACGAAGGAGGAGTGGACCGCGTCCGCGACGGTCGGCGGGACGTTCGGCGGCGCGATGCCGAGCTGGGAGAGCTGCTTGAGCTGCTCGCCGTCCGGGCCCGCGGGCAGCGGCTGGCCGGTCGCGGCCTGCCAGTTGCCGGGCAGCACGTCGGTGACCTTGGAGGCCATCACCGCGCCGAGGACGGCGGTGCCGAGGCTGCCGCCGACCTGCATCGCGGCCTGCTGCAGGCCGCCCGCCACGCCGGACAGCTCCAGCGGAGCGTTGCCGACGATGACCTCGGTGGCGCCGACCATGACGGGGCTGAGGCCCAGGCCCATCAGGACGAACCACAGGGCCATCACGCCGTTGCCGGAGTGGATGTCCAGGGTGGACATGCCGAGCATCGCCGCGGTGGTGAAGAGCATGCCCGCGACGATCGGGATGCGCGGCCCGATCTTGCCGATCAGGAAACCGGCCACCGGCGCGCCGACGATCATCATGCCGGTCATCGGGAGCAGGTGGACGCCCGCGTCGACCGGCGCCATCCCGTGCACGTTCTGCAGGTAGAAGGTGACGAAGAAGATGCCGCCGAAGAAGGCGAAGGCCATCAGCACCATCAGCAGGGTGCCGGCCGAGAGCGGCACCGAGCGGAACAGCGAGAGCGGGACCAGCGGTTCCTTGGCGTAGTTCTGCCAGACCGCGAAGAGCACCAGGGCGAGCAGCGCGCCGCCCAGGAACAGCAGGGTGGCGGGGTCGGCCCAGCCCCAGGTCGGGGCCTTGATGATGCCCCAGACCAGCATGAACATCGCGCCGGAGAGCAGCACGATGCCGGGGACGTCGAAGGACCTGGCGGCGTTCTCGGCCCGGACGTCCTTGAGGATCAGCAGGCCCAGGACCAGGGCGACGGCACCGACCGGGACGTTGATGAAGAACACCGACTCCCAGTTGACGTGCTCGACCAGCAGGCCGCCGACGATCGGCCCGGCCGCGGTGGAGGCGCCGATGACGCCGCCCCAGATGCCGATGGCCATGTTGAGCTTGTCGGCGGGGAAGGCCCCGCGCAGCAGGCCGAGCGCGGCGGGCTGGAGCAGCGCGCCGAACAGGCCCTGCAGCACGCGGAAGAGGATCACCTGCTGGATCGACCCGGCGAAGCCGATCGCGGCGGAGGTGGCGGCGAAGCCGACCGCGCCGACCAGGAAGGTGGTCTTGTGGCCGAACCGGTCGCCGATCTTGCCCGCGGTGATCAGGAAGACCGCGAGGGCCAGCAGGTAGCCGGAGGTGACCCACTGGATGTCGGCGGGCGAGGCGTGCAGGTCCTGCTGGATGGCCGGGTTGGCGATGGCGACGACGGTGCCGTCGAGGGCGACCATCATGACGCCGACGGCGACGGTGAGCAGCGTCAGCCAGGGGTGGCCCCGGAGCCTGCCGCCCGCGGCCGGGGCCGCTTCCTTGTCGAGTACTACGGACTGGCTCATGTCTCGGGAGCTCCCCGTTCGTGTGGTGCGGCCGGGCCGCGCTGGAACGAAAGGCGGCGGTGTCCCGCTCCCACGCGCCCGTCCCCACGAGCTCCACGACAGACGGACACCGCCACCGCCGAACATTATGTCAGCTACTGACATTAGACAAACGGTGACTCCTGTCACCCGCTGCCATCTCGCCACCGCGGCGCTATCGTTGGCCCCATGGCCACCCCCACCACCGCCGCCGACCCGCAGTCCGTCGGCCTGCGCGAACGCAAGAAGCGGCGCACCCGGGACGCCCTGGTCGACGCCGCCCACCGGCTCTTCCTCTGCCACGGCTACGGGCGCACCACCGTGGACGAGATCGCCTCCGAGGTGGAGGTCTCCCAGCGCACCTTCTTCCGGTACTTCGCCAACAAGGAGGAGGTCGCCCTCGCCGTGCTGGCCGAGGCCGAGCAGGCCTTCCTGGAGTTCCTGCGGGCCCGCCCGGCCGGGGAGAACCCGCTGGAGGCGATGCGCGGCGCCGTCCGCGAGGTCTGGCAGGCCGTCGACCGCGGGCAGGACGCCGGACAGGACAGCGGACCGGCCGCGCTGGAGCTGTTCGAGCTGATCGAGTCCACCCCGACGCTGCTCGCCGCCCACCTGCGGCACTCCCTCCAGCAGGAGGTCGAGGTCGCCCGGATCCTCGCCGACCGCGAGGGCCTCGACCCGGCCGTCGACCTGCGCCCCCGGCTGCTCGCCGCCGTGTTCGGCACCGTGGTGCGGCTCTCGCACCTCTCCTACGCCGCCGACCCGGACGCCCACCGCCACTCGATGGACGGCATGCTGGCCCTGATCGAGCGCCACTTCGACCAGTTGGGCCCGGCGCTGGCCGGCTCCTGGCGCTGACCCCCTACCGGGGTAGCACCCCGGACGCGCTACCGCAGGGTGAGGACAGCGGCCCGTCCCCGTCCTACCCTCGGCCCGGTGACCCCCTGGAAAGAGTTCCTCCGCGCCCTCACCGAACCCCTGGACGACCACCGCCCGCCGCTGGCGACGGCCCGCCGCAGATGGGTCCGGGCGCTCCCGTACGGGCTGGTGCTGGCCGCGATCGGCTCCCTGCTGCCCACCGGCATCGTGACGCTCACCGGGTTCTACGGGGTGGACCCCTCGCTGGCCACCGCGCTGGCCGTGGTGCAGTCCGGGGCGCTGGCCCTGGCGCTGACCCGGCCGCTGCTCGCCTGGCAGCTGGTCGCGCCGTCGGTGCTGGTCGGCGCGGTCGTCACGCACGGCGCCGCCGCGGAGCAGCCCTGGCCGTGGCCGGCCCCCACGCTGCTGGCGTACCTGTTCCTGATGGTGCTGCTGGCGGTCCGCGAGCGCGGCCGCACCCTGCTCGCCGTCTGGGTCGTCACCTTCCTCGGCGGCAGCCTGAGCTGGACGGTCTTCAACGCGCACTTCGACGGCACCTCGGTGGTGGTCACCGTGCTGTCCGGGGCGGTCCTGCTGCTCGGCTGGAGCCTGCGCGGGCGCGGCGAGGCCCAGCGGCTGCTGGCCGAGCAGGAGCAGATCTCCGAGACCGAGCGGGCCCGGCGCACCCTGCTGGAGGAGCGCGCCCGGATCGCCCGCGAGCTGCACGACGTGGTCGCCCACCACATGTCGGTGATCACCGTCCAGGCGGACAGCGCCCCGTACCGGATCGAGGGCCTGCCCCCGGCCGCCGTCGAGGAGTTCGGGCAGATCGCCGCCGCCGCCCGCGGCTCGCTCGCCGAGATGCGCCGCCTGCTGGGGGTGCTGCGGGCCGACGGGGGCGCTCCCGACAAGGCGCCGCAGCCCGGGCTGGCCGACCTGCCGAAGCTGCTGGCCACCGCCGGACAGGCCGGGGTGCGGGCCGAACTCGCCGTCGCGGACGGGGTGGCGGCGCTGGAGCCGGTGCCGGACGCGGTGGCGCTGTCCGCGTACCGGATCGTCCAGGAGGCGCTGGCCAACGTCGTCCGGCACGCCCCCGGCGCCACCGCCGAGGTCCGGCTCTCGGCCGCGGACGGCGCGCTGGCCCTGACCGTCCGCAACGGGCCGCCGCCCGGCCGGTCCGCCGCCGTGGAGACCTCCGGCGGCACCGGGCAGGGACTCGTCGGAATGCGCGAGCGCGTCCGCCTGCTGGCTGGCACCCTGGACACCGGCCCGACCGCCGACGGCGGCTACCGGGTGAGCGCTGTCCTGCCGCTGGACGGCACCGGCCCGGGCCCGGGCACCGGCACGGATCCAGGGGAGAGCACCGCATGACCATCCGCGTCCTGATCGCCGACGACCAGGCGATGGTCCGCGCCGGGTTCGCCGCCCTGCTCAATGCCCAGAGCGACATCGACGTGGTCGGCGACGCGGCCGACGGCCGGCAGGCCCTGGAGGTCAGCGGCCGCACCCACCCCGACGTGGTCCTGATGGACGTCCGGATGCCCGAGATGGACGGCCTGGAGGCCGCCCGCCGCCTGCTCGACCCGCCGCCCGGCGTGGTGCACCGGCCGCGCGTCCTGATGCTCACCACCTTCGACGTCGACGACTACGTGTACGAGGCGCTGCGGGCGGGCGCCAGCGGCTTCCTGCTCAAGGACGCCCCGCCCGCCGACCTGATCGCCGCCGTCCGGGTGGTCGCCGCGGGCGACGCGCTGCTCGCGCCCTCGGTGACCCGCCGCCTGATCGCCGACTTCGCCCGCCACCGCCCCGCGCCGCGCCGCGACCCGCGGCTGCGCCTCAACGGCCTCACCCCGCGCGAGACCGAGGTCCTCGAACTGATCGCCCGCGGCCTGTCCAACCAGGAGATCGCCGCCCACCTCGTGCTGGCCGAGCAGACCGTCAAGACCCACATCGGCCGCATCCTCGCCAAGCTCGACCTGCGCGACCGCGCCCAGGCCGTCGTCCTCGCCTACGAGAGCGGCCTGGTCCAGCCCGGCGCGCAGTAGGGCGCACCGGCTGCCCCTCCGGTATGACCCCCGGGTTGGCTCCCCGGGGTGACGCCCCCTCACCCGCCTTGTTCCTACCTTCCTCCCCGTTGCCGAACGAGCGGAGGAGGAGCGGATGTCGTCGCGTCTGCGTCGGGGGACGGCCGTGGCCGGGCTGGTGCTGGCCGCGGTGCTGGGGGTGGGGTCGTGGGCGTCGCCGGACGCGCAGACGCCGCTGACGGGGCCGCCGCCGGGGGCGGCGGCCTGGGTCGCGGACACCACGCTGGGGGTGCGGCTGCCCGACCCGGGGAGGGCCGCGCCGGAGGAGGTGGCCGCGTTCTTCGCGGGCCTGCCGCCGGCGCGGCGCGAGTCCCTGGCGGTGCGCCACCCGCAGGTGGTGGGGAACCTGGACGGCGCCCCGGTGGCGCTGCGGCTGCGGGCCAACGCGCTGGCCGTCGAGGAGGAGCGGGCCCGGCAGCGGGCCCGGGCCGGGGACGCCGCGCTGCCGTCCGCGGAGCGCGCCGCGGCCGCCGCGCAGGCCGACCGCTACGCGGGGCTGGCGGGGCGCCGCCTGCTGGCGTTCGACCCGCGCGGGCGGGGCCAGGTCGCCGAGGTGTTCGGCGACCTGGAGCACGACGGGCGGACGGCCGTCCTGGTGCCGGGCTCGGACGTCGACCTGGCCAGCTACGACCGCCCCTCCGCCGCGGGGTACGACACGCCCGCCGGGATGGCCCGGGCACTGCGCGCGGCCGGGGGTGACCGGGTCGCGGTGGTGGTCTGGGCGGGCTACACGACGCCGGTCGGCCTGGGGGTGGACGCGGCCCGGGAGGAACTCGCCGAGGCGGGGGCCCGGCGACTGGACCGGCTGGTGCGGGGGTTGGCGCCGGTGACCGGGCGGGTCGAGCTGTTCTGCCACTCGTACGGGTCGGTGGTGTGCGGGCGCTCGGCGCCGGACCCGGCGCTGGTCGCGGGGGTGGTGGCGGTGGCCTCGCCGGGGATGGGCCTGGAGCGGGCGGACGAGCTGCGGGTGCCGGTGTGGGCGGTGCGCCGCAACGCCGAGGACTGGATCGGCGAGGTGCCGAACGTCTCGCTGCTCGGCTTCGGCCACGGCGCCGACCCGACCTCGGGCGGCTTCCGCGCCCGGCTGCTGCCCTCCACCGGCTCGCACGGCCACAGCGGCTACTTCGCGCCGGGTTCGGCCTCCCTCGCGGCCTTCGCCGCACTCGCCCTCACCGCCACCGCCTGACCTCCCGTCAGCGACCCCTGGAGAGCTCCGTGATGACCTCCCTGACCCGACTGCGCCGCGCCGCCGCGCAGGTCGACGCGAAGACCCCCGCCACCCGCGACCGCGCCCTGGACGGGCTGCGCGCGCTGGCCCTGCTGTCCGTCCCGGTGGGCCACTGGCTGCTGGGCGGGTTCGACCCCGCCGGCGGGGTGCTGCGCAACGCCAGCCCGCTGGGGGCGCTGCCGTTCATGGCGCCGCTGAGCTGGCTGCTGCAGATGCTGGGGGTGTTCTTCCTGGTGGGCGGCCGGGCCTCGGCGCTGTCGCTGCGCCGGGCGGCCGACCGCGGGGTGCCGGTGCGCGCCTGGCTGCGCGGCCGGGTGCTGCGGCTGGTGCGCCCGGTGCTGGGGGTGGCGGCGGTGTGGGCGGCGCTGGTGCCGCTGCTGCGCGCGCTGGGCGTGCCGGAGGGGACGGTGCGCACGGGCGCGGTGCTGATGGTGCAGCCGCTCTGGTACGTCGCGATGTACCTGGTGCTGACCGCGCTGACCCCGCTGTGCGTCAAGTTCGGCGCCTGGGCCCGGGGTTGGGGCGCGGCGGGGCTGATGGCGGCGGTCGCCGCGGTGGACCTGCTGCGGTACGGGCCGTGGGGCGCCTCGATGCCGGGCTGGCTGAGCCTGCTGAACCTGCTGCCGGGCTGGCTGTTCGCGTACCAGCTGGGCGTGGACTGGGCGCACGGGCGGCTGACCCGGGCGGGGGCGAAGCTGCTGGCGGTGGGCGGGGCGGCGCTGTTCGCGGTGCTGCTGCTGGTCTTCCACTACCCGGCGAGCATGGTGGGCGTGCCGGGCGCGGCCCGGACCAACTCCCACCCGCCGTCCCTGCTGGTGCTGGCGCTGGCCTCGGTGCAGGGCGGCGTCGCGGTGCTGCTGAAGGACCGGCTGGGGCGGGCGCTGCGGCGGCCGCTGCTGTGGCTGCCGGTGGTGGTGGTCAACCTGGGCGCGATGACGATCTTCTGCTGGCACCAGAGCGCGATGTTCCTGACGGCGCTGGCGGGTTCGCACCTGGGGGCACTGCCGGGTCTGACCACCGTCCCGGACTCGGGCGGCTGGGCGCTGGCCCGGCTGGCCTGGCTGCCGGTGTTCGGCGCGGTGCTGGCGCTGATCGGCCGGTGGGCCCGGCGCTTCGACGCCCCGTGGCCGTCCCGGGCGTGGCGGGCGGCGGCGGGCGCGGGCGCGGCGCTGTTCGCGGTGTACGCCCTGGGCGCGGTCTGAGCTCGCGTCAACTGTCGGCGGCGGCACCTATCCTGGCGCGCATGGCGAGCTTCGAGGAACTGACCGCGCTGGCCCTGGCGCTGCCGGGCACCCACCAGGAGGAGACCTGGGAGCAGGTCACGCTGCGGGCGGGGCGGAAGATCTTCGCGATGGGCCGGCCCGAGTCGGGCGAGGCGGTCGTGAAGGCCGCCCCGGCCGAGCAGGCCGAGTTGGTCGCGGCCGCGCCCGGGGTGTACGCGGTGGCGCCGTACACCGGCCGGTTCGGCTGGGTGCGGGTGCGACTGGCCGGGGTGGAGCGGGACGAACTGCGCGAACTGCTCACCGACGCCTGGCGTTCGGTCGCCCCGAAACGGGTGGTGGAGGAGTACGGCGGGTAGCGTCCGGGCGAATGTGACGCGGAACACGGTTTGCGCCCTGCCCCCGGGGTCGGCCGCCCTCTACTCTGGCTGACTAGTAGTTGGCAGTCACGCACCGTCGGGTCAGTCCCGCCGCGATGTACCGGCCCGAGGGAGTGGACGCGATGCACCGCAGGCGGGTCAAGCGAATCCTGATCGGTGTGTTCGCCGGGTGCGCCGCCCTGGTGGACGCCGGTGCGGCCGCCGCGCAGGCCGCCGCCTCCAACGAGCAGTTGGCGATCACCACCCCGCCCGCGGGCAGCTCCGCCTGGGTCGCCGACCGGACCCTCGGCCGCCCGCTGCCGGACCCGGCCACCGCCGACCCGGCCGCCGTCGCCGCCTTCTTCGCCTCCCTCGCCCCGGCCGAGCTGAACCGGCTGGTGGCCGAGTACCCGCTGGTGGTCGGCAACCTGGACGGCGCCCCGCCGGCCGTCCGCTACCGCGCCAACCGGGTCGCGATCACCGCCGAGCGGGACCGCGCCCGGCAGCGCGCCGCCGACACCGGCCTGGACCCCACCACCCGCGCGCTGGCCGCCTCCCGCGCCAACGACTCCGACCGGCTGTTGGCCCCGGGCCGGCAGGTCCTGGCCTTCGACCCGCGCGGCCGCGGCCTGGTCACCGAGGTCTGGGGCGACCTGGCCTCGGCCGAGCGGATCGCCGTCCTGGTGCCCGGCTCGGACGCCGACCTCGGCCACTTCGACCAGACCGCCGACCCGCTGCGCTCCCCCGCCGGAATGGCCCGCGCCCTGTACGCCGAGGAGCACGCCCAGGCGCCCGGCACCCGCACCGCGGTGATCGCCTGGACCGGCTACGTCACCCCGCAGGGCCTCGGCCCGGACGCGGTCACCTCCCGGCTCGCCGAGGCGGCCGCCCCCCGGCTGACCCGGCTGCTGGCCGGCCTCAAGCAGACCGCCCACCCGGAGGCGCCGCCCGCGCTGCTGTGCCACTCGTACGGCTCGGTGGTCTGCGGCACCGCCTCGCCCTCGCTGCACGACGCGCAGCCCACCGACGTGGTGGCGTTCGGCAGCCCCGGGATGGGCGTCGACTCGGCCGCCGAGCTGGGCACCGGCGTCCAGGTGTGGGCGGCCCGCAACCCCGGCGACTGGATCGGGAACGTGCCCTACCTGGAGGTCGGCGGCCTCGGGCACGGCGCCGACCCGACCACCCACGCCTTCGGCGCGGTGTCGGTCTCCTCGCTGGGCGCCAGCGGCCACAACGGCTACCTGGCCGAGGGCACCGCGAGCCGGCACAACTTCGCCGCCATCGCGCTGGGCCACTACGGCGAGGTCAGCGGCCCGTCCGAGAGCCAGGGCTGACGCCCCGGGGCGGTCAGACCTCGCGGGCGTCGGCGGTGGAGCTCATGTCGGCGTAGCGGCCGCCGGAGACCCGGTCGGCGATCGGCTCCAGCTCGGCCAGCTCCTCCTCGGTCAGCACCAGCCGGGTCGCGCCCAGGTTCTCCTCCAGCCGGGTGCGCTTGCGGGTGCCGGGGATCGGCACCACCGCGGTCAGGCCGTGCACCGCGGCGCGCTGGTGCAGCCAGGCCAGCGCGACCTGGGCGGCGGTCGCCCCGTGCTGCTCGGCGATCTTCCGGACCGGGGCGACCAGTTCGGCGTTGCCGGCCGCGTTCTCGCCGGTGAACTGCGGCAGGTGGCGGCGGAAGTCGCCCGCGTCCAGCTGCCCGGCGTCGGCGAACGCCCCGGTCAGGAAGCCCCGGCCGAGCGGCGAGTACGGCACCAGCGCCACGCCCAGCTCGGCCGCGGCCGGGACGGCGCTGCGCTCCACGCCGCGGGCGAAGAGCGACCACTCGGACTGCAGCGCCGCGATCGGGTGCACCGCGTGCGCCTCCCGCAGCTCGGGGCCGGTCACCTCGGACAGGCCCAGGTGGCGCACCTTCCCGGCCGCGACCAGCTCGGCCATCGCGCCCACCGACTCGGCCAGCGGCACGTTCGGGTCGCGGCGGTGCATGTAGTAGAGGTCGATCACGTCGATGCCGAGGCGCCGCAGCGAGGCGTCCACCGCCTTGCGGATGTACGCCGGGTCGTTGTTGATCCCCCGGTAGTGCGGGTCGTCGGCGCGCCGCTCGATGGCGAACTTGGTGGCCAGCACGACCTGTTCGCGGTGCGCCCGGACGAACGGGCCGATCAGCTCCTCGTTGGCGCCCGAGCCGTAGACGTCGGCGGTGTCGAAGAGGGTGACGCCCAGCTCCACGGCCCGCTCCAGGGTGGCCAGCGCCTCCTCGGTGTCGGTCGGGCCGTAGAACTCGCTCATGCCCATGCAGCCCAGGCCCTGCACGCCCACGAGCGGGCCGTCGGTGCCGAGCCGGGTGGTCTCGATGGTGCTGCTGCTCATGCGCTCTTCCTGTCCTGTGCGGAGTGCTTCCGTGTCGTCGCGTCGCCGGAGGGCGACCGGTCGTGCTCGGCGTAGTGGTCGATCTTCCGGTCGAGCAGGGCGAGCGTGGCGTGCAGGTCGGCGAGCCGTTCCCGCACCTGCGCGCGGTGCGCGACCAGCAGCTCCCGCCGCTCGGCGCGGGTGCCGTCCCCGGCCCGGATCAGCTCGACGTACCGGACCATGTCGGCCACCGACATGTCGGTCAGCCGCAGCTTGGTCAGGAACGCCAGCCTGGCCAGGTCGGCGTCGCTGTAGCGGCGCTGCCCGGTGTGCGTGCGGTCCACCGGCTCCAGCAGGCCGATCCGCTCGTACCAGCGCAGCGTGTGCGTGCTCAGCCCGCTGACCGCGGACACCTCGCCGATCCCGTGACGCGGCGTCAGGTCCGGTTCGGGGAGCGCGTTGCGGAACGCCTCCTCGCACTCCACCATCCGCTGCCCGGCCTCTGCCATGGTTCTCCGACCCCCGTCTCGACGACAACGACGACGCTACCGAGTTGGAGCGCACTCCAAGCAAGCCTGGCACGCCACCGGCCGTCCCGGGCGCGGCCCGCTGGGTAGAGTGCGCCCATGCAGAGCTTGCGGATGATCGAGGACTGGCCGGTACCCCACGCCGCGGCGGCGGTGGTCCGCGGGAGCGACGGCGCGCTGCTGGGCGCGCACGGCCCGCAGGAGCACCTGTTCCCGCTCGCCTCGGTGACCAAGCTGCTCAGCGCGTACGCCGTGCTGGTCGCCGTCGAGGAGGGCGTCTTCGAGCTCGACGACCCGGCCGGTCCGGCCGGCTCCACCGTCCGCCACCTGCTCGCCCACACCTCCGGCCTGGCCTTCGACGAGCACCGGGTGATGGCCGAGCCCGGCAACCGGCGGCTCTACTCCAACGCCGGGTTCGACGTGCTCGCGTCCGCCCTGGAGGACGCCTCCGGGATCCGCTTCGACCAGTACGCCGCCGAGGCCGTCTTCCAGCCCCTCGGCATGCACGCCACCCTGATCAACACCGCCCACCGCGCCCCCGCCGGTGCGGGCGGCCTCTCCACCGTCGCCGACCTCGTCCGCTTCGCCGCCGAACTGCAGTCCCCCAAGCTGCTCGACCCGGCCACCCTGCGCGCCGCGACCCGCGAGGTCGCCTTCCCCGGCACCAGCGGCGTCCTGCCCGGCTTCGGCCACCGCCGCCCCAACGACTGGGGTCTCGGCTTCGAGATCCGCGACCACAAGTCCCCGCACTGGACCGGCACCGCCAACTCCCCCGCCACCTTCGGCCACTTCGGCCAGTCCGGCACCTTCCTCTGGGTCGACCCCGCCGCCGACCTCGCCTGCGTCGCCCTCACCGACCGCGACTTCGGCCCGTGGGCGGCCGAGGTCTGGCCGCGGCTCTCCGACGCGGTCCTCGCCGAGAACGCGTAGCGTAAAACGCGAAGCGCGAAAGCAGGGGCGCGGGGAACGGCGCGAGCAACCCCGCACCCACCGCGAGGTCGCGGGGCGACGCCACCTCACCGCCCACGCCGCGACCTTGCTGACGTGCGCCTCCCGCAGCGCGCAGTTCCCCGCGCCCCTGGTTTCGCGCTCTCTCAGCCGTACTGCACGGGCGTGTGCATCTCCCACAGCAGCAGCTCCACCCCGTCCTCCCCCGCCGTCGGGTCCGCGAACGCGTCGCCCGTGACGCGGACGGAATCGCCCGGCCCCGCCGAGCGCCCGCCGCCCTGCGGGCCCGGGACGGTGCGGTAGCCGACCGAGCCGGAGACGACGTGGACGTAGCGGTAGGGAGCGGCGGGGAGGGTCGGCAGCGGCATCCAGGCCGGGGCGCGGACCAGCCACAGCGCCGCGTCGCCGCGCCGCAGTCGCAGCGCCCGCCCCGCGTCCGCCGGCCGGCCCGAGGCGAGCAGGGTGAGCCCGTCCCCCTCGGGGACCGGCGCGAGGCCGAAGCCGGGCGCGGCGCCGTACTCGTCGGGCTGGAGCCACATCTGGACGAAGGTGACGGGTTCGGTGGCGCCGCCGAGGTTGCGTTCGGTGTGGCTGATGCCCGTCCCGGTGGACTGCACCTGCACGGTGCCGCGCCGCACGACGTTCGCGTGGCCCGCGTCGTCGCGGTGGGCGAGGGCGCCGGAGACGACCCAGGTGACGATCTCGGTCTCGCTGTGCCGGTGGGCCTCGTACCCGGCGCCGGGGGCGAGGGTCTCCTCGTTGCAGGCGAGCAGCGCGCCGAAGGAGGTGTTCCTCGGGTCGTAGTGGCCGGAGAAGGAGAAGGCGTGCCGGGTGGTGACGCCTTCGGCGGGTTCCGACAGGTAACGCTCGGCGGCGCGCCTCAGGTCGGCACGGCCGCGCTCCTTCCGGACGGGGCCGGACGCCGGTTCGATGGTTTCGCACGCGTGCCCGTCGGGGGGCGGAGTTTCCACGCTCACGGGCACCACGGTAGCCGGTGTGACGGGTGCCACCGGGCGACATCGGGCCGGGTGTGCACGAGCACCCTCCGGCGTGAGGCAGGCTAGTGCCGTGCCCTCCGCTTCAGCGAAACCCGACAAGTCCTCCGACCGTTCGTCCGAGGAGCGCTCCGCCCCGGAGCGGTCCGCGGAGAAGGCCCAGGAGAAGAAGCCCGCCAAGCGCCCGTCCGGTCCGGGGCGGGCGGCCGCGGTGCCCGGCCGGGGCCGGATGACGGCCGAGGAGCGCCGGTTGGCGGCCGAGCGGGCGGAGTTGCGGGCGGCGACGCTGAAGCGGCTGGAGAAGTCGGCGGGGAAGCTGGCGTCCGCGGCGATCGCCCGGATGGACGACCAGTTGGCCTGGTACCGGCGGATGCCGCCGGAGCACCGTTCGTGGATCGGCCTGGTCGCCCAGGCGGGCATCGCGGCGTTCACCGAGTGGTACCGGCGCCCGGAGGCCTCGCAGGCGATCTCCACGGACGTGTTCGGGACCGCCCCGCGGGAGCTGACCCGGGCGATCACGCTGCGGCAGACCGTGGAGCTGATCCGCACCACCATCGAGGTGATGGAGGAGGCCATCGAGGAGGTGGCCGCGCCCGGCGACGAGGCGGGGATGCGCGAGTCGGTGCTGGTCTACGCCCGGGAGATCGCGTTCGCCACCGCGCAGGTGTACGCGCAGGCCGCGGAGGCCCGCGGCGCGTGGGACGCCCGACTGGAGGCGCTGGTGGTGAACTCGCTGCTGTCCGGGGACGCCGACGAGGGCGTGCTGTCGCGGGCGGCGGCGCTGGGCTGGGGCCAGCCGAGCCAGGTGCGGGTGGTGATGGGCAGCGCCCCGGACGGGGACAGCGAGCTGGTGGTGGAGGCGATCCGGCGCGCCGCCCGGTACGCGAAGCTGCACGTGCTGACGGGGGTGCTGGGCCGCCGCCTGGTGGTGGTGGTCGGCGGCGACAAGGAGCCGGTGCACGCGGCCCGGGCGCTGATCGGCCAGTTCGCGCCGGGTCCGGTGGTGGTCGGCCCGACGGTCGGCGACCTGCTGTCGGCGACCCGCTCGGCGCACGCCGCCGCGCAGGGCCTGAAGGCGTGCGCGGCCTGGCCGGACGCGCCCCGCCCGGTGCTGGCCGACGACCTGCTGCCGGAACGGGCGCTGGCGGGCGACGAAGTGGCGCGCCGTCAGTTGGTGGAGGAGATCTACACACCCCTGGAGGAGGCCGGTTCGGCACTCCTGGAGACGCTGAGTGTCTACCTGGAGCAGGCGTCCTCGCTGGAGGGCGCGGCCCGGATGCTCTTCGTCCACCCGAACACCGTGCGCTACCGGCTGCGTCGTGTGACAGACGTCACCGGCTATGCTCCGTCCGACGTGCGTTCGGCCTTCACCCTGCGCATCGCCCTTGCTCTGGGGCGTCTCGGCTCCGGGGCCGACCAGGGCTGAGCGGACTGTAGGGACTCCACAAGCCGACGTGCTTTTCTTCGTCATCGTCGCCTACCCGCCCCCGGGCGTCCGGCGAGAGAGGGTTGAACCGTGCTCGTTATCGTCGCCCCTGGACAGGGTGCCCAGACCCCCGGCTTCCTCAACCCCTGGCTCGAACTGGACGGCGCCGCCGACCGGCTGCGCCGGTGGTCGGCGACGGCCGGCCTCGACCTGGTGCACGCCGGCACCGAGGCCTCCGAGGAGGAGATCAAGGACACCGCCGTCGCGCAGCCGCTGCTGGTGGCCGCCGGCCTGGTGACCGCCGCGGCGCTGTTCCCGCAGGGCGTGGCCGGCGCGGTCGGCGCGGTGGCGGGCCACAGCGTGGGCGAGATCACCGCCGCGGCGCTGGCCGGGGTGCTGTCCGAGGAGGACGCGCTGGTCTTCGTCCGCGAGCGCAGCCTGGGCATGGCGGAGGCCGCCGCGGCGACCGCGACCGGCATGACCGCGGTGCTCGGCGGCGACCCGGAGGCGGTGCTCGCGAAGCTCGCCGAGCACGGCGTGAGCGCGGCGAACAACAACGGCGGCGGCCAGCTGGTCGCGGCCGGCACGCTGGAGCAGCTGGACGCGCTGAAGGCGGACCCGCCGGCCGGTGCGCGGCTGATCCCGCTGAAGGTCGCGGGCGCGTTCCACACCGCGCACATGGCCCCGGGCGTGGCCCGGCTGGAGAAGCTGGCGCCGACCCTCACGGCCGCCGACCCGGCCGTCGCGTACCTCTCGAACCGGGACGGCGAGGTGGTCGGCTCCGGCGCCGAGGTCCTCGCCCGCCTGGTCTCGCAGGTGTCCAACCCGGTCCGCTGGGACCTGTGCATGGAGACCCTGCAGCGGCTGGGCGCGACCGCCGTGATCGAGCTGTCCCCCGCCGGGACCCTCACCAACCTGGTCAAGCGCAACGTCAAGGGTGTCGCCACGCTGGCCCTGAAGACCCCCGCCGATCTCGACAAGGCCCGCGCCCTCGTGGCCGAGCACGGCGGCCAGGAGGAGAGCGCATGAGCGCGACCATCAAGCCGGCCACCGGCGCCCGGTTCTCCCGCATCCACGGGGTGGGCGGCTACCGGCCGACCCGGGTGATCCCCAACTCCGAGGTGCTGAACTGGATCGACTCCTCGGACGAGTGGATCCGCACCCGTTCCGGCATCGCCGAGCGCCGCTGGGCCGGGCCGGAGGAGAGCGTCGCCGAGATGTCGGTGCAGGCGGCCGGCAAGGCGATCGCGATGGCCGGGATCAGCCCGGAGCAGATCGGCGGCGTCATCGTCGCCACCGTCTCGCACCTGAAGCAGACCCCGGCGATCGCCACCGAGATCGCCCAGCGGCTCGGCTGCGGCACCGCCCCGGCGTTCGACATCTCGGCCGCCTGCGCGGGCTTCGGCTACGGCCTGAGCCTGGCCGACGGCATGGTGCGCGGCGGCAGCGCCGGGTACGTGCTGGTGATCGGCGTGGAGCGGCTGTCGGACCTGACCGACGTCACCGACCGCTCGACCGCGTTCATCTTCGGCGACGGCGCGGGCGCCGCGGTCGTCGGCCCGTCCGAGACCCCCGGCATCGGCAAGGTGGTCTGGGGTTCGGACGGCTCGCAGGCCGACGTGATCTCGCAGACCCAGGCCTGGGACACCGCCTTCGCCAAGCCGGACGCCGTCAACGGCACCGGCGAGGAGGCGAAGTGGCCGGCCCTGCGGATGGAGGGCCAGACGGTCTTCCGCTGGGCGGTGTACGACATGGCGAAGGTCGCCGAGCAGGCCCTGGAGGCCGCCGGGATCACCGCCGACCAGCTCGGCGCGTTCATCCCGCACCAGGCCAACATGCGCATCATCGACGCCATGGTCAAGAAGCTGGACCTGCCCCCGGGCGTCCCGGTGGCCCGCGACATCGCGGAGACCGGCAACACCTCCGCCGCGTCCATTCCGCTCGCCATGGAGCGGATGCTGGAGCGCGGCGAGGCCAAGAGCGGCGACCTGGCGCTGATCATCGGCTTCGGGGCGGGTCTGGTGTACGCCGCCGCAGTCGTTACGCTCCCCTAGGCGTTTTTCTCCGCCCCACCCCTGGAAACCCGCGTCGGTCCGCCGGACCGCACGCTGTCAACACCGAGAAGGAGCAGCCGAGATGGCTACCCGCGAAGAGGTTCTCGAAGGTCTCGCCGAGATCGTGAACGAGATCGCCGGCATCCCCACCGAGGACGTCGCGCTCGACAAGTCCTTCACCGACGACCTGGACGTCGACTCGCTGTCCATGGTCGAGGTCGTCGTCGCCGCCGAGGAGCGCTTCGGCGCGAAGATCCCGGACGACGAGGTCAAGAACCTCAAGACCGTCGGCGACGCGGTGGACTTCATCGTCGCCAACGCCTGACCTGCGGTCAGACCGGCCGGTCGGGGCGCGCCCGACGCGCCCCGGCCGGCCCCCTCCCCCTCCGGCCCTCCCCTCAGATGTGAGAGAAGAAGAAACCAGTGACTGCTGAAAACCGCACCGTGGTCGTCACGGGTATCGGCGCCTTCACGCCGCTGGGCGGCGACGCCGCCACTTTCTGGGAGGGCCTGCTGGCCGGCAAGTCCGGGGTCCGCGCCCTCGGCGAGGAGTGGGCGGCCGACCTGCCCGTCCGGATCGCCGCCCGGGTCGCCGTCGAGCCCGGCGAGATCCTGCCGCGCCCGCTGGCCCGCAAGCTGGACCGCTCGGCGCAGTTCGCGCTGATCGCCGCCCGCGAGGCCTGGAAGGACGCGGGCTACGAGGCCCCGGCCACCGACGACGCCAACCCGCTGGCCCCCGAGCGCCTGGGCGCGGTCATCGCCTCCGGCATCGGCGGCGTCACCACCCTGCTCGACCAGTACGACGTGCTCAAGGAGCAGGGCGTCCGCAAGGTCTCCCCGCACACCGTCCCGATGCTGATGCCCAACTCCCCGGCGGCCAACGTCGGCCTGGAGGTCGGCGCCCGCGCGGGCGTGCACACCCCCGTCTCCGCCTGCGCCTCCGGCGCCGAGGCGATCGGCTACGCGATCGAGATGATCCGCACCGGCCGGGCCGACGTGGTGGTGGCCGGCGGCACCGAGGCCGCGATCCACCCGCTGCCGATCGTCGCCTTCTCCAACATGATGGCGATGTCCAAGAACAACGAGGACCCGGAGCACGCCTCCCGCCCGTACGACAAGGGCCGCGACGGCTTCGTCCTCGGCGAGGGCGCGGGCGTGGTCGTGCTGGAGTCCGCCGAGCACGCGGCCGCCCGCGGCGCCCGGGTCTACTGCGAGGCCGTCGGCCAGGGCCTGTCCTCGGACGCCCACCACATCGCCCAGCCGGAGCCGACCGGCGCCGGCGTGGCCCGCGCCATCGACGACCTGTTCGCCCGCAACGACCTGGACAAGTCCGAGGTGGTGCACGTCAACGCGCACGCCACCTCGACCCCGCAGGGCGACACCGCCGAGATCAAGGCGCTGCGCCGCACCCTGGGCGAGCACCTCGACCACGTGGCGATCTCCGCCACCAAGTCGATGACCGGCCACCTGCTCGGCGGCGCGGGCGGCATCGAGACCGTCGCCACCGTGCTCGCGCTGTACAACCGGATCGCCCCGCCGACCGTGAACGTGGTCGACCTGGACGACGACATCGACGCCGACATCGTCCGCGACGAGGCCCGCAAGCTGCCGGTCGACGGCCGGATCGCCGCGCTCAACAACTCCTTCGGCTTCGGCGGCCACAACGTGGTGCTGGCCTTCCGCACCGTCTGACCGGACCGACGCCCCGGAGGGGGCCCGGGGTGCGAACCCCGGGCCCCCTTCCGCGTTCGCACCACCTGCGCGTTCACACCACCTGGTGCAGCCAGCGCACGGGCGCGCCCTCGCCCGCGTACCGGAACGGCTCCAGCTCGTCGTCCCAGGGCTTGCCGAGCAGCTTGGCGATCTCCGCCTCCAGGTCGCTGCCCTCGCTGCGGGCGCGCAGCAGCACGGCGCGGAGCCGGTCCTCGGGGATCAGGATGTCGCCGTGCAGGCCCGTGACGGCGTGGAAGATGCCGAGCGCGGGCGTGGAGGAGTACCGCTCGCCCTCCGCCGTGGCGCAGGGCTCGCTGGTCACCTCGTACCGCATCAACTGCCAGCCGCGCAGCGCGGAGGCGAGCTTGGAGGCGGTGCCGGGCTCCCCCTGCCAGGAGAGTTCGGACCGCCAGTGGCCCGGCGCGGCGGGCTGCCTGATCCAGTCGAGGTTGACCCGCACGCCGAGCACGCCCGCGACCGCCCACTCGACGTGCGGGCACAGCGCGCGGGGCGCGGAGTGGATGTAGAGCACACCACGTGTCGTCACCGGGACCTCCTGGCTGTGGACGAGGGTCGCCTTCCCCAGCTGCCTCGTGCCGTCACCGGTGGGTACCGGTAGGTGCTGATCCAGTTGCTACCCCGTGAAGCTCAACTTATTCGACATTAGGTCATCAAATCGAGCAAAACGGACAAGCTTTCCCCCCATGCTAGTCGGTTCCTCCGAGAGGTCTACCCTCACGGCCCCCACCTCCCCCGAACGGCCGCACGCGTGCGCCCCCACCGGGGATCGCGCTCCGGCGGGGGCGGGTTGACGGGCCGTCGGCCGACGCGGGGTCAGACCTCGACGACCATCTTCCCGGTGTTGGCGCCGCGCAGCATGCCGAGGAACGCCTCGACGGCGTTCTCCACGCCCTCGACCACGGTCTCGTCGGAGCGCAGCTCGCCGCTGCGCAGCCAGCCGCCGACCTCGGCGAGGAACTGCCCGCGCAGCGCGGCGTGGTCGCCGACGATCATGCCCTGCAGGCGCAGCCGCTTGCCGATGGCGAGCGCCAGGTTGCGCGGCCCGGTGGGGGCCCCGGTGTCGTTGTACTGGGCGATGGCCCCGCACAGGGTGACCCGGCCGTGCACGTTGAGCGCGCCGATCGCGGCCTCCAGGTGCTCGCCGCCGACGTTGTCGAAGTACACGTCGATGCCCTCGGGGGCGGCCTGGGCCAGCTGCTCGGCGACCGGGCCCGCCTTGTAGTCGAAGGCGGCGTCGAAGCCGTACTCCTCGACCAGGGTGGCGACCTTCTCCGCGGAGCCGGCCGAGCCGATGACCCGCTCGGCACCCTTGAGCCGGGCGATCTGGCCGACCAGCGAGCCGACCGCCCCGGCCGCGCCGGAGACGAAGACGGTGTCGCCCTCCTGGAACGAGGCGACCTCCAGCAGCCCGGCGTACGCGGTCAGGCCGGGCATCCCCAGGACGCCCAGGTAGGCGGAGAGCGGGGCGAGCTCCGGGTCGACCTTCACCGCGCGCGCGGCGTCCAGCGTGGCGTACTCGCGCCAGCCCAGCCCGTGCAGCACGGCGTCCCCGACCGCGAAGCCCTCCGCCGCGGAGGCCACCACGTACCCGACCGCCCCGCCGTCCATCGGCGCCCCGAGCGCGTACGGCGGGACGTAGGACTTCACGTCGTTCATCCTGCCGCGCATGTAGGGGTCGACGGAGAGGTAGGCGTTGCGCACCGTGATCTCGCCCGGGGCGGGGCGGCGGACGGGGGCCTCGACCAGGGCGAAGTCGGCCGGGACGGGCCAGCCCTGCGGGCGGGCGGCCAGGTGCCACTCACGGCCGGTGGCGGGGACGTCCTGCTCTGCTGCCATCAGATGCTCCTCAGGGTGAAATATTCACTTGCTAAAGCAATCGTGAGGATGAAAGGTTCATGTTGTCAAATGTTCAGCTAGACTCGGGAGCATGGCGCAGCGGGAGGAGCAGGTCATGGCGGAAGAACAGGCACCGACTGTCGACCCGATCACGCTGGAGGTCGTCGACCTGATGGCGCGCCTGGTCGGCCTCTTCCACCGCGAGTACGAGGAGGCCGCGGCCGCCCGCTCGCTCACCGGCGCTCAGGCCAAGGTGCTGGCGCTGCTGCGGCGCGGACCGATGCCGATGCGGCACATCGCGCAGACCCTCGCCTGCGAGCCCTCCAACATCACCGGCATCGTCGACCGGCTGGAGGGCCGCGGCTTCGTCACCCGCGAGTCCGACCCGCAGGACCGCCGGGTCAAGCTGGTCGTCGCCACCGACGCCGGGCGCTCCGCCTCCACCGAGCTGCGCGAGTCGCTGAACTTCGCCCGCGAGCCGCTGGCCGCCCTGGAGGGCGAGGAGCGCGCCCAACTGCGCGACCTGCTGCGGCGGATGCTCGACTCCACCGGCGCGGGCCCCGGCCCCGGTGGTGGTGCCGGTGGTGGTACTGCCGGTGCCGCTGGTGGTGCCGCGAAGACCGGCTGAACTGCCGTCGGCACCGAGGGTCGCGGCCCTTCCGCCGCCCGGTTCGAAGAAACTCTCGAAAAAGATGGTGCGCTTGTAACCATTCCGTGCGCCGAACCGTCCAAGTAGTGACGAGTACCGATCCGCAGTGCGGCGGGTCGGTCCAGTGCCTGCCCTCGGGCACCAGTTCCCGCTGCGCGCAGAGAGACGCCCGACCGATGACCGACGCCACGCAGGACGCCGCCCCGACCCGCTCCCGCGGCCGCCGAATAGCCCGGGCTCTCGGGGCCACCGCCGCCGCGCTGGTCGTCGCCGCGGCCGGCACGGGCGCCTGGTACTACCAGCGGCTGGACCGCAACATCACGACCTTCGCCCCCGAGGGCATCGCCTCCAGCCGCCCCCCGGTCGCCACGCCCGCGCCCACCGGCGGACGGCCCGTCAACGTCCTGCTGCTCGGCTCCGACACCCGCGAGGACGGCAACAACTCGCTGGGGGGCGGCGACGAGGGCGTCGGCCACTCCGACACCGCGATCCTGCTGCACGTGTACGCCGACCACAAGCACGCGGTCGGCGTGTCGATCCCGCGCGACACCCTGGTCACCGTCCCGCCCTGCCTGCTCCCGAACGGCACGTGGACCAAGGAGCGGGCCAACCAGATGTTCAACTCGGCGTTCACCGTCGGCGAGTTCGAGAACGGCAACCCGGCCTGCACGCAGAACACCGTGGAGACCCTGACCGGGCTGCGGGTCGACCACACCCTGGTCGTCGACTTCAAGGGCTTCGCGGCCATCACCAGCGCCGTCGGCGGTGTGGACGTCTGCGTCCCCAACGACGTGAACTCGTACGGCATCCACCTCGCCAAGGGGCGGCAGACCGTCTCCGGCCAGCAGGCCGTGGACTACGTCCGGGCCCGGCACGGGATCGGCGACAACTCCGACATCGGCCGGATGCTCCGGCAGCAGGCGTTCATGTCCTCGCTGATCAAGAAGGTGCAGGAGAAGGGCTTCGACCTGAGCACCCTGCTGCCGCTGGCCGACGCCGCCACCAAGTCGCTCACCGTCGACCCCGAGCTCGGATCGCCCTACAAGCTCGCCGAGTTCGCCCAGTCCCTGCAGGACATCCAGCTCTCCGACATCCAGTTCGTCACCCTCCCCTGGCGCTTCCAGGGCGAACGCGTCGCCGTGGTCGAACCCGACGCGAGCATCCTGTGGGGCCTGCTGCGCCAGGACCGCACCCTCGACGGCCGCAGCACCGGCACGGGTGCCGGTACCGGTGCCGTCCCGGGCGCGAGCCCGAGCCCCGGCGCCTCCCCCTCCGCGACCGGCGGCGCCCCGGCCACGGCATCGGCGTCGGCTTCGGCGTCGGCTTCGGCTTCTGCGTCGGGGGGCGCCGACGCCTCCGGCCAGACCGACCGCGCCCTGCTCGACGTGCCCGTCACCGTGCACAACGCGGCCAAGTCGGGCGGCCTGGCCGGACGCACCGCGCTCGGCCTGCGCGGCAACGGCTACACCGACATCACCATCGGCGCCGACACCCCGGCCCGCCGCACCACCCTGATCGAGTACGCCCCCTCCCGGCGGGCCGCCGCCGAACGGCTCGCCCAGCTCTACCCCGGCGCCGAACTGCGCTCCGCCGCCGACGCCGACGGCATCGTGCTGACCCTCGGCCAGGACCGCGCCCTCACCAACGCCCCCGACGCGGGCGCGGGCACGGGCGGCACCGCCTCCCCCGACGCCCTGCCCTCCAGCATCCCGTCCGGCATCGCCGACAACACCCGGCCCGCCGACACCGACCTCTGCAACGACCTCAGCTTCGGCTGACCCACCCGCCGGAACCGACCGCTCCGGGGCCCGCCGGTCCGGGCCAGCAGTCCCGGGGCCCGCCGGTCCGGTCCGGCGGGCTCACCGCACCGGGTCCGGAACTCCCGTCACCACCACCGTCACCCGGCGGCCGCGCAGGGCGCCCGCCCGCAGCAGCCCGTACGCGCCCCACAACGCCTTGGCCACGTAGCGGCGCTCCACCGGGACGCCGTATGCGTCCTCGAACCACCGGGCGAACCGTTCCAGCTCCGGCGGGACGCGCCCGTAGCCGCCGCCGTGCCAGTCGTGCGCCAGCCGCCAGTTGGCGAACTCGCGGCCGTACCCGGCCCGGTGCAGGGCCGTCACCTCCCCTTCCAGGTAGCCCTCCCCGCGCAGCACCGCCACGCCGAGCGCCCGCGGGCCGTCGGGCAGCCCCGCCGCGATCCCGGCCAGGGTGCCGCCGGTGCCGACCGCGCAGCACACCACGTCCCGCGGGCCGAAGTCCGGGTGTTGGTCGGCGAGTTCCCGGGCGATCAGCGCGGCGCCGCGCACGGCGAGGCCGTTGGAGCCGCCCTCGGGCAGCACGTAGTACCCGGCCCGGTGCTCGTGCCGACCCGAGGCCGCCTCCCGATAGGCGGAGCGCTCGACGAACTCCAGCACCATGCCGTCCCGTTCGGCCTGCGCCAGCGACCAGTTGCGCGGCCGCCCGGCGAGCTCGGCGCCGCGGATCACGCCGGTGCTGGCCAGCCCGAGCCCGTGCGCGGCGGCCGCGACCGCCCGCACGTGCGTGGAGTACGCCCCGCCGTAGGTGAGCAGCCCCCGGGCGCCCTGCGCGAGGGCCCGCTCCAGGTTCGGGGCGAGCTTGCGCCACTTGTTGCCGGGCACCGTCGGGTGCGCCAGGTCGTCCCGCTTGAGCCACAGCTCCGCGCCCGCCACGGCGAACTCCGGGTCGTCGACCCCGGTCAAGGGCGTGGGCAGGTCGGCGGGGAGGAGCATCCGCCCACCCTAGGGCCTCCCGCTCCGCCCGGCCCCGGCCGGTGCGGCCCGGCCGCACTCCTCCGGTCTCAGAGCACCGCCACCCCCAGCGGTCGGTGTCCGGCCTCCAGTCGGCGGGTGGCTCCGCTGTCGAGGTCGACCAGGGTGATGCCGTCCCAGTAGCCGTCCCGGGTGAAGCCGCCGGTGACGTACGCCGTCCGCCCGTCCGCCGATATCGCCACGTTCTCGTGCGGGGCGTCGAGCGGGTACACCCGTTCGCTGCCGTCGGGGTTGCGGACCGTCAGGCTGGGGCCCCGGTCGGCCCCGGTGACCGGGCCGGAACCGACCACCAGCAGCCGCCCGTCCGGAGCGAGGGTGGCGCCGTGCTGGTGGGTGTCGGCGGTCATCGACTCGATCGCCACCTGCCCGGTGGCCGGGTCGACCACGGCGAGGCGCTCGCCCTCGAAGGGCAGCAGCAGCCTGCCGTCACCCGGCCGGACCGCCGCGTAGTGCGGCTTCAGCCAGGAGCCGAGCCCGCCCTCGGTACCGTACGGCGCGACCTGGATCCGCCGGGTGGCCAGGCCGTCCGCCGCGACCACCGTCACGTCGAAGGAGTCGTGGCCGGTCGCGTAGACCTGGCGGCCGTCCGGCGAGACGTCGACGTCGAAGGGCCGTCGGCCGACCGGGGCCACCCCGGTGACCTCGCCCTCCGCGGTGTCGACGACCTCCAGCACGCCGGAGCGCCCCGGCACGTTCACCCCGACGTACAGCCGGGTGCCGTCCGGTGCCAGGGCCAGGCCCATGGCGCCGCCCCGGTACTCGCCCGTCCCGGCCGGGCCGGTGTCGGTGCGCAGCGGGACGGTGCGGAGCAGGGTGTGCGCCCGGGTGTCGACCTCGGCGACGCCCTCCGCGGTGCTCACCCAGGCCCGCCCGTCGGCCCCGACCGCCACCGCGTACGGAGCCGTGCCGACGCGCACCGAGCCGATCGCCCCGCGCGCCGGGTCGACGAAGGTCACGGTGTCCGCCCCGAAGTCGGCCACCAGCAGCGTCCCGGCCGGGGTGGGCGCCGGGTCGGCGGGGGTGGACGTGGCAGGGGCGGCGGGCGCGGCGGGGGCCGCCGCCGTCGGGCGGGGCGGGGGCGGGGTGGTGGCCGCGCCGCCGCTGTCGCCCGGATCGGCGCAGCCGGCCAGCAGGACGGCCAGTACCGGCGCGGCCGCCAGCAGCAGCGGGCCGGAGCGCCTGCGGCGGGTGGTCATCGGGCCGCCCCGTTCTCCCGGTCGGGTCGGGCCTCGGCCTCCCGCAGCAGTTCGGCCAGGGCGCCGAAGCCGCGCCGTTCGGCGTGCTGCCGGGCCGTCACGCCGTCGGCGTCGGCGAGCAGCGGGGAGGCGCCCGCGGCCAGCAGCAGCCGGACGACCTCGACGTGCGCGCGGCCGCCGTCGCCGAGGATCACGGCCTCCAGCAGGGCCGTCCAGCCGAGCCGGTTGACGTGGTCGACGTCGATGTCGGTCTCCGCCAGCACGGCCCGCACGTAGGCGACGTGGCCGCGCTCGGCGGCGGGTATCAGGCTGACCCCGCCGAAGCGGTTGGTCAGCCCGAAGTCCGGCCGGGCGGGCAGCAGGGCGCGCATCATCGGCACACTGCCGGTGACGCCGGTGACCAGCCAGGGGCTGTCCTCCCGCTCGTCCCGCGCGTCCGGGTCCGCCCCGGCGGCGACCAGGAGTTCGGCGACGGGGACGTGGTCGGCGAGCGCGGCGAGCAGCAGCGCCGTCCGCCCGTGCGCGTCGCGCGCCTCCGGGGCGGCGCCGTCCGCCAGGGCGGCCCGGGCGGCGTCGAGGTCACCGGTGCGGGCGGCGGTGAGCAGGCGTTGGTCGGTCGCGGTCATCACGGTCCTCCTCCTGAGGGACGGCAGGGACAGCACGGAATGCCTCAACGGGTGCGGGGGCGGGGGACTGGCAGGGCGGGGGCGGGGCCGGGGAGCGGGCGGGTCTGCTCCGCGACTCCATACTTGCCCCGTGCACCACCCCGCTCCGTCGGCGGAACGGCCAGACCCGGCGAGCGTTCCGGTGGACCCCGGCATCATCCGATCGGTCGATGCGCGACCGCCTCCGACCGCGTTCCCGCAGCTCAGCGCCGCTCGCGGGTCCGGGCGGAACGTTCCCGCCCCGGCCGCGCACCTCTCCCCGAAGTCCCCAGACGAGCCCGCCGTCAGCCGTCCGCCCCCGGGCGGAATCGGCACCGGCACCGAGTCCGCACCCCAGCGGGCCGAGGCGCCGGACGACGCGGCACACCGTCGCCGTCGAGACGCCGGGGAGCGGTGCGAGCTGCCGCGCCGTCAGGTTCACCCGGTGGTGCACCGCGTCCGCGGCCCGTGAACCCCGCCGTCCTCAACACCCCACCCATGCGGGAGGAATGTCTCCCCGGCTTGGAGGCGGAGTCGTTCGCTGTTCGGAGACCAGGTCCTCGGCCTTGCGGAGGCGGTCGGGTGACCGCGCGTCAGCCCGGATGGAAGGCGATCCGGACGTTGGCGTCCACCGGAAGGATCAGCACGTTGCCCTCCTTCCACGTCCAGTCGCGCGGGATCAGGAACATCCGGTCGTTCGCCTGCGCCAGCAGCCGCAGCCCCCGGTAGCGGTAGCGGAACTTCTGCCCCGCTCCGGCGTCCGGCAGCGCCCGCTCGTCCACGCCCGCCCACTGCAGGTAGAGGCGCTCGGTGGTGTCGAGGACGACCGCCGGGCGCAGCGCGAGGTTGCGGGCGAGCCACTCGGCGTCACGGTGCCCCTTCTGGTGGGCGAAGCCGCCCACGGTCCAGAACGAGCAGAGCACGATCAGCGCCACGCTGATGCCGAGCGCCGCCCGCTCCCCGGTCAGCGGGTAGGCGGCACCGGTCGTCCGTACGGCCAGCAGCCTCGCCAGCACCACCAGCAGCAGCGCACCGCCCAGCAGGAGCGGGGTGCCCGTGGGACCCGCGTCGATGACCTCGAAGCCGGCGAGGAACCCGAGCACCACGAGCGGGACGGCCAGCAGCGCGACGACCCGGCAGGCCCGGCGGACGGCCCGGCGCCCCTCCGCGCCGCTGCGGACGGTCCGGGTGGCCAGGTGATAGGCGCCCGCGACCACCAGGGCGCCGCACAGCAGGACGCCGGCCGGGAGGTAGAGCGCGGCCGAGCTGCGGAGCAGGAGGTCCTGGCCGGAGAAGCCGATGGTGGCGGAGTCCACGCCGAAATAGCTGTAGAGGGAGTCGGTGTAGGCGTAGCCGAAGAAGAACAGCAGGGCGGTGATGAGCGTGGTCGGCGCGATCCAGGAGGCGATCAGGCCGATCCAGCTGCGCCACGAGCGGCCTTCCGGCTGCGGCGGACCGGGCCGCTCCGGCCCGGGCGGATCCGGTTCGTCGGATGGGTCGCCGCCGGACGGTCGCCCGTCGGTAGTGCTCAGCGGGGGCTCGCGGACTCGGGGGGCGGGACGGGCTGCTCGGACGTACCACTGTCGGGCGTACCGCTGTCGGGCGTACCGGTGCCGGGAGTGCCGCTGTCGGGAGTGCCGCCATCAGTGGGGCCGTTGCCGGGTTCGTCGGTGCCGCCGCCGTCGGGGGAGTTCTCGGGGACGTCGACCGTTCCGGCCGCGGGGCCCCGCCTGCTCGCGCCGTTGACGGTGACGGTGACGCAGATCGTGCGCTTGCTTCCGGCCGGCGGCATCGGCCCGGCGAGGGTGAACTGGGCCGTCTCGGGCGTGGCGCCGCCGGCCAGGTGGACCTCCTGGCTGGCCGGGCTGGCGGGCGCGGACTCCTTGCCGCCGGTGCAGTCGGTGACCTGGCTGATGGTGGCCGTGAAGGCCTCCTGCCGCGGACTCGACAGGTCGATCCGGGCGAGGCTCCACGTTCCGCTGGCGTTCGCCGAGACCTGGCCGGCCGCGTTGAACCCGCCCTGGTTCCCGCCGGCCTCGGTCCGGTTGTCGTCGGGCCGCTCCCCCGATCCCTCCGTCGGCGGCGAGGCCCCGAGGTCGCCACCGGACTGCGCGGCCGAGGACGTCGCCCCGGACCCCGAGCCACCGCCGCCGCCACCGCAGGCCGCGAGGACGGGTACGAGCAGTGCGGTGGCCAACCGGCGGGCGGTCCTGCCGACGGTCGTGCGGGACGTGGGGCGCGGTGTCCGGGGCATGCGGTCTCCATCCGGGCGGCGGGACGAGAACAGGGCCGGAGCGGCCTGGCCGAACGCTACCCGTTCGCACACGGCCCGACTGTCCGCCAGTCGAGTGGCAGACGGCCCCGGCGTCACCCGCTCCGGCGATCCCTCACCCGGTCGGGCGAGCGACGGCCGTGAGCCGACATGCTGACCGGACGGTCCGGCCGGGGCCGACTCGCCGTCGCCCGATCCCGTCCGCACTCGACGGTGGGCGGAGTTCACCGCCGGACCGAACGACGTACCGGTCCGGGCGGGGGTCTTCGCCGCGCCGCCCGGTGGAGTGCGGTGCGCAGCTGGCCCCCCGGTCGCGTCCTGGAGCGCGGCACAGTCCCCGCCGTGCCGAACCCGCCGCCCGCGGAAGCTGCCGTCCCACCCCTGACGCCCCTGACCGCCGGGCGGTCCGCCCGCGCCGCCGGACCGCGGTCGCACCTGCCGGCGGCCGTTGTCGGCGACCGGGTCGGTGGAGACATCCGCCGGAAAGGGGCTGTCGTCTGCTGGCCGGGACGCGGCACCCTTGCTCCGGTCTCCCTTGACGAGGCGTCATGTCGCCGCTTCGGTCGTGCGCGCTCGGCGGGGCGAGGGCCTCGTCGTTCGACCGCCCGGTCGGGGCTCGTGACACGAGCCGTACGGCGAGGGACCGAAGGCCGACAGGAGCGCGGCCCGATGGATCAACTCCCGTGGAGCCCCGGTCGTTCGGCGAACCACCCCGGGGCGCTCCTGGGGACGCTCTCCTGCGCCATGTCCATCAGAAGTCCACTGGAGGGTGAACTTTCAGGCCGGAGGAGGACGAGCGGCGAGCCGGTGCTCTACGATTTGCGTGACCCGTCCGGCGTTTCGCCTGGTCAGGGGGCCGGTCTAGCTGACGGTCGGTCAGCGGCCGAGGTAGGGCGGGTGGGACTCGAACCCACGACCAAGGGATTATGAGTCCCCTGCTCTAACCGGCTGAGCTACCGCCCCCCGACTCGACCCGCCGGGGCCGACGAAGCGGTCCTGGCAGCAGCAGACGGCCCCTCAGGGCCGCCCCCGGCAGCATAGCCGGTCGATCACCCGTGGTGCGCGCCGGGGGCGCATCCGGGTACGCACGGCCCGGCACCCGTCCGCGCCCCCGGCCGGCCGGGTGGCAGCGCCACTTCGGCGAACGGGTCCGGGCGCTCCGCCAGCAGACGTGCGGGGGCTGGTGACCCCTCCCCGGGCCGCGCACCGGGCTCCGCGCCGGACGGCGGTTGCCCGGTCCGCAGGGGCCCTGGTAGACCTTGCTGCGACCGCCGCCCGGCGCACCGGGCGGGCCGCCGAGCAGAAGCGAGCCGCGGTGCCGCGCACCTCCTCCCGATCCGGCCCCTCCCCGGCCACCGCGGCCGGGGCGCTGGTGCTGCTGCTGGCCGTGACCGGCTGCGGCTCCGCCGAGCAGGCCGGCGGCGCTCCGGAGCAGGCGGCCGCCGCCCCCGCCCCGCCCGGCCCGGCCACCGACCGGGTCGGCGCGCTGTTCGTCGAGGACACCGACGGCGCCCGGGTCTGCACCGCCAGCGTGGTGCACAGCCCCGGCCGGAACCTGCTGATCACCGCCGCCCACTGCGCGGCCCCCGAGGGCGTGCCGCTGGACGGCCTGGTCTTCGTCCCCGGCTACCGCAACGGCCTGACCCCGCACGGGACGTGGCCGATCACCGCGGTGACCGTCGACCCCGCCTGGGAGAACGGGCAGGACGAGGACGACGACGTCGCCTTCCTCACCGTCGGCCCGCTCGACGGGCGGCAGGTCGAGGACGAGGTGGGCTCCGGCACGTTCGCGGTCGGCCTCGGCACCGGGCAGGAGGTCACCGTCACCGGTTACCCCAACGCGGGCGAGGCCCCGATCACCTGCCGAACCCGCACCTCCTCGCGCAGCGCCACCCAGCAGCGCTTCGACTGCGCGGGGTTCACCGACGGCACCAGCGGCAGCCCGTGGGTCACCGACGCGGGCCAGGTGATCGGGGTGATAGGGGGTTACCAGACGGGCGGCGTGAGCCCGGACACCTCGTACAGCGTGGCCTTCGACGCGCACGTCGCCGACCTGTACCGGCGGGCCGCCGCCGGCTGAGGCGACGGGACGCCGGGCGCGGCCGGGCGGACCGGGCGGGCGCCGCGAAGGCGCGGGCACCACGAAGGCCCCTCGGCATCGCCGAGGGGCCTTCGTTCCGTGCTCGTCACCGCGACTTCCGGTGAAGCTCCCCCAATTGGACTCGAACCAATAACCTGCCGATTAACAGTCGGCTGCTCTGCCAATTGAGCTATGGGGGACCGCGCTCCTCCAATTGGACTCGAACCAATAACCTGCCGATTAACAGTCGGCTGCTCTGCCAATTGAGCTATGGAGGATCGTGCTTCCGCTCCGACCGCCCCGGTCTCCGGATCGCTCCGGGGGCCACGGCGCTCGCTGCGGGACATACATTAGCGCACTCAGGGGGGTGTTCCGCCAATCGCTTTCCCCGGCGCCTCCCCCACCTCGGGTGCGCCCCCGCGCCGTCCCGGCCCGGCGCGCCCCGCGCGCGCCCCGCGGGGCGGACGGGGATGCTGGTGCACGGCGGCCCCGGCCGGTCCGGGCCCGCCACCGGCCGGGTGGTTCACGGCCCGGCCGGACGGGTAGACGCGGCACACAATCGCGCGGCGACGAAGGGTGGAACCAGCACATGTGGAAGGTGTCGTTGATCGTGGGCCTCGGGGTCGGGTACGTCCTCGGTACCCGGGCCGGGCGCGAACGTTACGAGCAGTTGGCCGGCGCGGCCCGGCACGTGCGGGAGAACCCGCGGGTGCAGGACGCCGCGGGCAAGGCCAAGCAGCAGGCGGGCGCGGTCGCCGGGAAGGCCGCCGGGGCGGTCGCCGACAAGGTCGGCGAGAAGCTGCCGCACGCGCTGACCGAGCGCGTCCCGTACTTCGCCAAGCAGCACGGCGAGGACGACGGCTGGGGCACCGTGCATCCCTGATCCGCCGGGCGCCCCCGGGCCGGACCGGGCGGTCGGCGGACGGGGTGGTTCCGGTACCGACTGGGCAACACTTGCCGCAGTCGGCCCCGCCCCGGCCGTCGACTGCGGCATGATCTCGGCATGGCCATCGTCGCGGGCATCGACAGCTCCACCACTCGCACCCGGATCGTCGCGTGCGACGCCGACACCGGCGCCGTGCTCAGGCAGGGCCGGGCCCCGCACCCGCTGCCCGAGGGCGAGGAGGGCCGGAGCACCGAGGTCGACCCGCAGACCTGGCTGCACTCGCTGGGCGACGCCGCCGCCGGGGGCCTGCTGGAGGGCGTCCGGGCGATCGGGGTGTCCGCGCAGCAGCACGGCCTGATCGGACTGGACGCCGGGGGCGTGCTGGTGCGGCCCGCCCTGCTGTGGAACGACCCCCGCTCGGCGGGTTCGGCGGCCGCGCTGCTGGACGCCCTGGGCGGGCCGCAGCCCTGGGTGGAGGCGATCGGCGCCGTCCCCGGCCCCACGTACACCATCGCCAAGCTGCGCTGGCTGGCCGAGTTCGAACCGGCCTCGGCGCAGCGGATCGCCGAAGTGCTGCTGCCGCACGACTGGCTGGTCTCCCAGTTGCTGGGCGGGCCGAAGCGGCGCACCACGGACCGCGGCGACGCCTCCGGCACCGGCTACTGGTCGCCCGTCACCGGCGAGTACCGGCAGGACCTGATCAAGCTGGCGCTCGGCCACGAGCTGGCCGTCCCGGACGTGCTGGGCCCGGCCGAGCCCGCCGGGCACACCCCCGAGGGGCTGCTGATCTCGGCCGGCACCGGGGAGAACATGGCGGCCTCGCTCGGCCTCGGGCTGGGACTCGGCGACGCGGTGGTGTCGCTGGGCGGCAACGGGACGATCTTCGCGGTGCACGACCGGGCCGTGGTCGACCCGTCCGGCCTCGTCTCCTCGTTCGCGGACGCCACCGGGCGGCACCTGCCGATGGTGGCCACCCTGAACGCCGCGCAGGTGCTGCGCTCCACCGCCGCGATGTTCGGCACCGACCTGGAGGGCCTGTCCGAGCTGGCGCTGCAGTCCTCGCCCGGCGCGTACGGGATGGTGTTCCTGCCCTACCTGGACGGCGAGCGAACCCCGAAGCTGCCGCACGCCGCGGGCACCCTGACCGGGCTGCGGGCCGAGTCGATGGCGCCGCAGCACGTGGCCCGGGCCGCCGTCGAGGGCATGTTGTGCAACCTCGCGGAGGCGCTGGACGTGCTGCGCGGGCACGGCGTCGCGGTGAACCGGGTCTTCCTGCTGGGGACGGCCGGGCGGCTGCCCGCCGTGCAGCAGATCGCGCCGCAGCTGTTCGGGCTGCCCGTGGTGGTGCCCCCGCCGGGTGACCACGCGGCCCGCGGCGCGGCCCGGCAGGCCGCCTGGGCCCTCGCCGGGACGCCCGAGCCCCCGCACTGGGAGCTGCCCGACCTGACGGTGCTCGCCCCCGACCAGGAGCACGACCTGGCGGTCGGCAGTGCGGTGCGCCAGCAGTTCGCGGCGCTGCGCGAGCAGTACCACCCGGAGACCGCCTGACCCCGCCGCCTGATGTGCGGGAGCCCCGGCCCGGTGCCACCGTGGAGGTTCCACGAGTGGAGGGACGTTCCGCCATGGCGTTGCACAAGGGCAAGAAGGACGAGGAGAAGCGGCTGCCGTTCAGCCCGCTGCACGTACTGACCGACCCGCTGGGCGCGATGCAGCAGGCCCCGGCGCTGCACCAGCTGCCCCGGGTGCCGGTCCCGCCCCCCGTCGCCTACCAGCTGATCCACGACGAGCTGATGCTGGACGGCAACGCCAAGCTGAACCTGGCGACCTTCGTCACCACCCAGATGGACGAGTACGCGGACCGGCTGATGTCCGAGTGCCGCGACAAGAACATGATCGACAAGGACGAGTACCCGCAGACCGCCGAACTGGAGCGGCGCTGCGTGGCGATCCTGGCCGACCTGTGGCACGCGCCCGACCCCGCCGCCGCGGTCGGCTGCTCGACCACCGGCTCCAGCGAGGCGTGCATGCTCGCCGGGATGGCGCTCAAGCGGCGCTGGATGGCCCGCAACGCCGACCGGTACGCGGCCGGGGCGCGGCCGAACCTGGTGATGGGCGTCAACGTGCAGGTCTGCTGGGAGAAGTTCTGCAACTTCTGGGAGGTCGAGGCGCGCCTCGTCCCGATGGAGGGCGAGCGCTTCCACCTCGACGCCGAGCAGGCGGTGGCGCACTGCGACGAGAACACCATCGGCGTGGTCGGCATCCTCGGCTCCACCTTCGACGGCTCCTACGAGCCGATCGCCGAGATCTGCGCCGCCCTGGACGCCTTCCAGCAGCGCACCGGCCTGGACGTGCCGGTGCACGTGGACGGGGCCTCCGGCGGCATGGTCGCGCCGTTCCTGGACCCGGACCTGGTGTGGGACTTCCGGCTGCCGCGGGTGGCCTCGATCAACACCAGCGGCCACAAGTACGGCCTGGTGTACCCGGGCGTCGGCTGGGCGCTGTGGCGGGACGGCGAGGCGCTGCCCGAGGAGCTGGTCTTCAAGGTCAACTACCTGGGCGGCGAGATGCCGACCTTCGCGCTGAACTTCTCCCGGCCGGGCTCCGAGGTGGTCGCCCAGTACTACGCGTTCCTGCGGCTCGGGTTCGCCGGGTACCACGCGATCCAGCAGGCCTGCCGGGACGTCGCCGGGTACCTGGCGGCGGAGGTCGAGAAGCTCGGGCCGTTCCGGTTGATCACCAGGGGCGACGAGCTGCCGGTGTTCGCGTTCACCACCGCCGAGGACTGCCCGTTCGACGTCTTCGACGTCTCCCGGCGGCTGCGCGAACGCGGCTGGCAGGTGCCCGCGTACACCTTCCCGGAGGGACGGACCGACCTGGCGGTGCTGCGGGTGGTGTGCCGCAACGGGTTCACCCGGGACCTGGCGGACCTGCTGCTGGCCGACCTGCGGCGGCTGCTGCCCGAGCTGGAGCGCCAGCCCGCGCCGCTCAGCGAGCTGGGGATGCCGCCGCGCAGCGGGTTCCACCACTGAGCGGACGGCGGAGCCGGTCGGGGCGGCCGGAGGGCTGGGCCCCGTCCGGCCGGTCCTGTCGGACGGGTAGCCGTCGGACGGGCGGGGCCTAGTCGAGGTAGCCGCCGGGCGGGCGGGGCCTAGTCGAGGTAGCCGCGGAGCTGGTCGGCGAAGGCGTGGTCGCGGAGCTTGCCGAGGGTCTTCGCCTCGATCTGCCGGATCCGCTCCCTGGTCACCCCGAACAGGTGGCCGATCTCCTCCAGGGTGCGGGGACGACCGTCGTCGAGGCCGTAGCGGAGCTGGACCACCTGGCGCTCGCGCTCGCCGAGGGTGGCCAGCACCGCCTCCAGGTGCTCGCGCAGCAGCAGGAAGGCGGCGCTCTCGGCCGGTGAGGCGGCGTCGGCGTCCTCGATCAGGTCGCCGAGGGCGATGTCGTCCTCCTCGCCGACCGGGGTGTGCAGCGAGACCGGTTCCTGGGCCAGCTTGAGGACCTCACGGACCCGCTCCGGCGACAGTTGCAGCGCCTCGCCGACCTCGGCGGCGGTCGGCTCGACGCCGCGCTCCTGCAGCAGCGCGCGCTGCACCCGCAGCACCCGGTTGATCAGCTCCACCACGTGCACCGGCACCCGGATGGTGCGGGCCTGGTCGGCCAGGGCACGGCTCATCGCCTGGCGTATCCACCAGGTCGCGTAGGTGGAGAACTTGTAGCCGCGCGCGTAGTCGAACTTCTCCACCGCCCGGATCAGGCCCAGGTTGCCCTCCTGGACCAGGTCGAGCAGGGTCAGGCCGCGCCCGACGTAGCGCTTGGCGACCGAGACCACCAGTCGCAGGTTGGCCTCGATCAGGCGCCGCTTGGCGATCCGGCCGAGCACCACCAGCCGGTCCAGGTCGCCGAGCAGGCGCTCGTCGGCGTCCGGGAAGCGGTCCAGCGCCTCCTCCGCGAACAGGCCGGCCTCGATGGCGCGGGCCAGCTCCACCTCCTCGACCGCGGTCAGCAACCGGATCCGGCCGATCTCCCGCAGGTACTGGCGCAGCAGGTCTGCGGCCGGGCCGGTGCCCTCGTCGAGCGCGGGCTCCGGCGGCTCGTCGACCAGCTCCTCGGCGGTCGGTTCCTCGGCGACCGGCTCCTCGTCGGGCGGCTCTTCTGCGACCGGCCCTTCGACGGTCGGCCCTTCGGCCGTCGGTTCGGCTTCGGCGGCGGTACCGGCGGCGGTTCCGGTGGTGGGGCGCTCGGGGCCGGACGGGCCGGGCTGGGGCGGGATCGCGGCGCCCCGGGCGGGGGTGGTCTGGGGCTGGCGGGCAACGGAAAGCTCCACGGGCATCCCTCCGGGGGCCGCGCGCGGCCTGGGGGTGCCGCGCCACACCCGAGGGGATACCCAGCGCGGCGGGCCCGGGCACCTGCGGGCGGCCGCGAGGTGGCCGAACGGCACCGCCCGGCGGACCGGGTGCCGTGCGGGCGGGGCGGGTTGACCGATCGTCAGAGCGCGGCGGCGCCGCGGGAGCGGAGCTGCTGGCCGTACTGCTGCAGGGCCCACAGCTCGCTCTGGACGGGGTGCAGCTCCTCGGCGGTGGCGCGGTCGCCGAGGCGGCGCAGGTGGGCGCGGACCTCGTCGATCCGGCGGTCCACGGCCTGCAGCCGCAGCTTGACCAGGAACTCCCCCGCGTACACCTGGTCGGCCTTGCGGCGGGAGCGGATCGGCTCGACGGTCAGCTCGGTGACCAGGCTCCGCACCTGGTCGTCCGGGCTGGCCTCGCGGACGGCGGCGGTGAAGTCGGGCAGGCCCGCGCCGTACGCGGTGCCGCCGACCTGGCCGATGGCGCGGCGGACGGCGCGGTACGGCGGGGTGGGGAACTCGTCCTCGCCGTACTGGTCGAAGGCCGGGCTGACGAGGTCGGGGTGCTGGAGGGCGAGCTTGAGCAGTTCGCGCTCGACGAACTGGGCCGGGTCGCGCGGGTTGAGCCGGAAGGCGGGCCGCTCGGGGCGGGCCGGACGGGCGGGCTGGGCGGCGTCCGGGCGGCGCAGCGTGCGCTGCTGGCCGTTCTGCTGGTTCTCGCGCTGCCAGCGGGCGAGCTGGGCGATCCGGTTGACCACGAAGCGCTCGTCCAGGATGCCGACCATGCCGGCCAGTTGGACGGCGTACTCGTGCTGGATCGAGCGGTCCTTGATCTTGACGATGATCCCGGCGGCCTCCTCCAGCGCGGCGGCCCGGCCCTCCGCGGTGTCCACCCGGTGCCGGGCGACGGCCGAGCGGAGCGCGAACTCGAACAGCGGGACGGGGTTGTCCACCAGGGCGCGGACCGCCTCGTCGCCCTGCGCCAGGCGCAGTTCGCACGGGTCCATGCCGCCGGGGGTGATGGCGATGGAGGTGCGGGCGGCGAACTTCTGGTCGTCCTCGAAGGCGCGCAGGGCGGCCTTCTGGCCCGCGGCGTCGCCGTCGAAGGTGAAGACCGTCTCGCCGCGGTACCCCGCGGTGGAGGTGGTGTCCATCAGCAGCCGACGGATGATCTTGATGTGGTCCTCGCCGAAGGCGGTGCCGCAGGTGGCCACCGCGGTGGTGACGCCCGCCAGGTGGCAGGCCATCACGTCGGTGTAGCCCTCGACCACCACCGCCCGGCCGGACTTGGCGATCTCCTTGCGGGCCAGGTCGATGCCGTACAGGACGTTCGACTTCTTGTAGATCGGCGTCTCGGGGGTGTTCAGGTACTTGGGGCCGTTGTCGTCCTCGCGCAGGCGGCGCGCGCCGAAGCCCACCACGTCGCCCGAGCTGTCCCGGATCGGCCAGACCAGGCGGCCCCGGAAGCGGTCGATCAGGCCGCCGCGCTGGCCCTGCGAGGCCAGGCCGCCGACCGAGATCTCCTTGTCCGTGAAGCCGCGGCCGCGCAGGAAGCGCACCAGGTGCTCCCAGCCGACCGGGGCGTAGCCCACCCCGAAGTGCTTGGCCGCGGCCTCGTCGAAGCCCCGCTCGGCCAGGAAGCGGCGGCCGATCTCCGCCTCGGGCGTGGCCAGTTGCTCCTGGAACCAGGCGGCGGCCACCTTGTGCGCCTCGACCAGCCTGGTCCGCTCGCCCTGCTGGTGCCGCGGGCTGTAGCCGCCCTCCTCGTAGCGCAGGGTGATGCCCGCCTGGGCGGCCATCCGCTCGACCGCCTCCGCGAACGAGCAGTGCTCGATCTTCATCAGGAAGGTGATCGTGTCGCCGGACTCGCCGCAGCCGAAGCAGTGGAAGACGCCCTTGCCCGGGTGCACGTAGAAGGACGCCGACTTCTCGTCGTGGAACGGGCAGACGCCCTTCAGCTGCGCGCCGCCCCCGGCCGCCAGCTGCACGTAGTCCCCGACCACGGCGTCGATCGGCAGGGCGGCACGCACCGCCTGCACATCCTCGTCCCTGATCCGACCGGCCACCGGGGAAGTCTACGGGAGTGGGTGTGACAGTCCCGGCGCCGACCGGTGCGGGACCGGGCGGCCCGGGGTCAGCCGACCAGCTTGGCGTGCAGGGCGAGCGCGGAGGCGTCGGTGAGGGTGGCGATCTGGTCGATCACGGTGCGCAGCGCGGCGCGGCCGTCCTCGGCCTCCTCGTACTGGGCGGCGAACACCGGGTCCAGGTGGTGCGGGGCGTCGTTCAGCAGGGCGTCGGCCAGTTCGGCGATCACCACCCGCTGGCGGGAGCGGAGTTGGGCCTGCTCGTCGCGCTGCATCACGTACCGGACGGCGACCGCCTTGAGCACCGCGCACTCCAGCCGGACGCCGCGCGGGACGACCAGCTCGGCGGTGTACCGGGTGAGCGGGCCGGGGCCGTAGCGGGCCCGGGTGGCCTGCTCGGCGGCCAGGCAGAAGCGGCCGATCAGCTGGCTGGTGAGGTCCTTCAGCCCGGCCCGGGCGCGGGCGGTGCCGTCGTAGCCGACCGGCCACCAGTCCTCGGCCTGCAGCCGGTCCAGGGCCTCGCCGAACTCCTCCGGGTCGGCCGCGGCGAACCGCTCGGCGGTCTTGAACAGCTCGGCCCGCTCCTCCGGGGAGCGCAGCGCGGCCGGGTCGATGTGGCCGGCCTGCAGGCCGTCCTCCACGTCGTGGGTGGAGTAGGCGACGTCGTCCGACCAGTCCATCACCGTGGCCTCGAAGCACTTGCGGCCGTCGGGCGCGCCGGTGCGCATCCAGCGGAACACCGGCAGGTCGTCCCCGTACACGCCGTACTTGGTGGAGCCGGGGTCGACGGGGTGCTGCCCGCGGGCCCACGGGTACTTGGTCGCGGCGTCCAGCGCGGCGCGGGTCAGGTTCAGGCCGACGCTGCGGCCGGGCCACGGGGCGAGCCGGACCTCCGGCTCGTCCGGCGGGGCGAAGCGCTTGGGCTCCAGCCTGGTCAGGATGCGCAGCGACTGGGCGTTGCCCTCGAAGCCGCCGCAGGCCTCGGCGGCCTGGTCGAGCGCCTCCTCGCCGGTGTGGCCGAACGGCGGGTGGCCGATGTCGTGGGCCAGGCAGGCGGTCTCCACCAGGTCCGGGTCGCAGCCGAGCGCCGCGCCCAGCTCCCGGCCGACCTGCGCGCACTCCAGCGAGTGCGTCAGCCTCGTCCGCGGGAAGTCCCTGCGCATCGGCGCGACCACCTGGGTCGTCCCCGCCAGCCGGCGCAGCGCGGCGGAGTGCAGCACCCGGGCGCGGTCGCGCTGGAAGGCGGTGCGGCCGGGCCGCTTGTCGGGCTCGGGCACCCAGCGCGCCTCGGACTGCGGATCGTACGGAGCCGTGTTCTTCATATGCCAGTCACCGTACGCCGGACGGCGGACATCCGGTCACGCGGCACGCGAACGCGGGGCGGCGAGCAGGCGGCGCCAGCGCGGCCGCTCGGTCACCAGGCAGGCGGCGGCGAGGACGCAGGCGAGCACCGCCGCCCAGGTCGGCCACGCGCACCAGGTCGCGACGACCGCGGCGGCGAGTTGCAGCAGCACCAGGCCGACGGTGGCCCACCCGGGCACCGCCACCAGCACCTGCTGCTTGTCGCCCGGGGTCGCGAAGACCGTGGGCAGGCCGATCAGCAGCAGGTCGGCGAGGACGGCCAGCGGGATCGAGTGCGGGGCGAGCGCCCAGGGCGCGGCCACCCAGGCGATCAGTTCCGTGAGGAAGCGCAGGGGGGCGGCCAGCCGGTTCATGGGCGGACTCTCCCACAACGCGCGGGAGTTGGGGAGTGGCCGGTCGCTCCCGAAAATGCCGACGATCCTCTGCAGAGACCTCTATGCAGAGACTCCTCTGCATCATAGGGTGGGTCCATGAACGAGCACCGCCCCGAAGACCCCGCTCCGCTGTCCGACGAGCCGCCGTCCGACGCGCCACTGTCCGACGAGCCGCCGCGCCGGAGGCTGGACGCCGGTTCGCTGCGCGGGCTCGCCCATCCGCTGCGGATGCGGCTGCTGGACGAGCTGCGGCTGAACGGGCCCGCCACCTCCGCCCGGCTCTCCGAGCGGACCGGCGAGTCCACCGGCACCGTCAGCTGGCACCTGCGGCACCTCGCCGAGCACGGCTTCATCGAGGAGGAGTCCGGTCGCGGCACCAAGCGGGAACGCTGGTGGCGCGCCGTGCGCGGCGCCATCGTGCTGGCCGCCACCGACTTCGACCAGGACCCGGCCGCCCGCGCCGCGCTCTCGGTCTACCAGGCCGAGAACCTGCGGCGGCAGTACCAGCGGGTCGCCGACTCGATGGCCGCCGACTGGCCGGGCGAGTGGCACGGCACCGGCTCCGTCGCCGACTGGAGCAACCTCCGGCTGACGCCCGCCCAGCTCCAGGCCCTGATCGACGAGCTGGCCGCCGTGGTGGCCCGCCACACCCCCGACCCGGACGCCGCCCCCGACCCGGCGGCGCGACCGGTCATCGTCCAGATCCAGGCACTGCCCCGAAAGGACCCCGACCAGCCATGACCGCACCCCTCCCCCGCCCCGGCCGCACCGCCACCACCGCTGCCCCCGCGGCCGCCCCCGCGGCCGCCCCCGCCGGGCTGCTGCGGCGGCACCGCGACTTCCGGATGCTGTGGATCGGCGAGACCGCGAACAAGTACGGCTCCGCGGTCACCGGCCTGGCCCTGCCGCTGATCGCGGTCAGCACCCTGCACGCGAGCACCTTCCAGGTCGGACTGCTCGGCGCCGCGGGCTGGCTGCCCTGGCTGCTGATCGGCCTGCCGGCCGGGGTGTGGGTGGACCGGCTGCGCTGCCGCCCGATCATGCTCACCGCGACCGCCGTCTCGCTGCTGCTGTACGCCACCGTGCCGCTGGCCGCGCTGGCCGGGGTGCTGACGCTGTGGCACCTGCTGGCCGTCGCCCTGCTCGCCGGGGCGGCCGGGGTGTTCTTCCAGACCGCGTACACCGCGTACCTGCCGCAACTGCTCGAACCCGCCGACCAGCCCGAGGGCAACGCCAAGCTGCACGGCAGCGCCTCCGCCGCGGGCATCGCCGGGCTGGGCAGCGGCGGCCTGATCGCCCAACTGGCCGGGCCGGTCAACGGGCTGCTGGCCAACACCGCGACGTTCCTGCTCTCGCTCTGGTGCACCACCCGGATCGGGCACCGCGAGACCGGCCGCGAGCAGCAGCCCCGCCGGGCGCTGGGGCGGGAGATCGGCGAGGGGTTGCGGCTGCTCGCCTCCGACGTCTGGTTCCGCACCTTCGCGCTGTTCGGCGCCGCGTCCAACCTGGTCCTGACGGGCTACCAGTCGCTGCTGGTGGTCTTCCTGATCCGCGAGGTCGGCGTCGGCGAGGGCACCGTCGGCCTGCTGGTCGCGCTCGCCTCCACCGGCGGCATCCTCGGGGCGGCCGTCGCCCGCCGGATCGCCGCCCGGCTCGGCACCTCGCGGGCGATGCTGCTGCTGGAGCTCCTCCTGCCCGCGCTGACCGTCCTGATCCCGCTGACCGGTCGCGGCGTCGGGCTGGTCTGGTACCTGCTCGGCGGGTTCGGCGCCTCCTGCGGGGTCGTCGCCGGGAACGTCATCAAGTCGACCTTCCAGCAGCGCTACTGCCCGCCGGAGCTGCTCGGCCGGCTCTCCGCCAGCAGTGCGGTGCTCAACTTCGGGTCCATCCCGGTCGGCGCGCTGCTGGCCGGCGTCCTCGGCACCCAGCTCGGCGTGCGGCCCGCGATGTGGCTGATGACCGTCGGGGTGCCGCTGGCCGCCCTGATCCTCTGGTGCTCGCCGATGCGCCGCGTCCGCGACCTGCCCACCGAGCGCCGCGGACCGGTGTGCGGGAGCGACGTGCCGGTGGCGACCGCGGCGTGCCGCTGACGGCGGGGGCGGGGGTTCAGCGGGGCCGGGCGGTCGGCGGGGCGCGGGCCGTCGGCGGGGCGCGGGCGCGGGGTGTGGCGTGACCGGGGGTCAGCCGACCAGGCGTACGGCCCGGGAGAGGCAGGACTGGTACCGCTCCAGGACCAGCCGGGCCAGGGCGGGGTGGTCGCCGAGCGGGGCGGAGGTCAGTGCGGCGCCCGCTGCCGCGGCCAGGCGGGCGAAGTCGCCCGGTGCGGTGAAGTAGGAGGCGACGGCGACCCGCGCGTGACCCTCGGCGGTGAGTTCGGCGACCCGGGCGGCCACGCTCGGGCCGTTCGCCGTCACGTACCCCGGCCGGACGGTGACGCCCAACCTGGCCGCCAGCAGGTCGGCCTGCGTCCCGCTGTCCTCGGCGGCGTCCCGGTCGCGGGAGCCGGAGGCGGCGAGGACCACGGGCTCGCCCCGCCAACCGGCCGACACCAGGCGGTCGGCCAGCGCCTCGGTGAGCAGCGGGTCGGGGCCCAGCGGCGGGGCGCACTCCCCCGCCAGGTGCGGGGCGGCGGACAGCGTCCGGGGGATGTCCACCTTGCTGTGGTAACCCCGTCCGAGCAGCAACGGCACCAGGACCACCCGGCCGCTCAACTCGTCCAGCACCCCGGGCAGCAGCGGGTCGTTCAGACCGAGGTGCCCGAGCCGGATGTCCAGCTCCGGTCGGGACCGCCGCAACCGGGCGTGCAGCCGGGAGAGCTCGGCGGACGCGGCCGGGTCGTGCGAGCCGTGCGCCACCAGCACCAGGGCCGGGCGGCGGGCCGCGTGCAGCACCCGCAGCGGGGCGAGGCGGCCGGGGAGCGAAGTGGTGGTCATGCCATCACCTTGCCGGACGCCTGTTTCGGCCCGGTTGCCCACCCGTCACGGGCGGTTACCCGGCTCTCACCCGACCGTCCCGCGGAGGTGAGCGGCCCGGCCGCGTCCCGCCGGTGGCGCACGGTCCGTCGGGCCGGGGTCGAACGGGCCAGGGCCGAACGGGCCGGGCCGAGCGACTCGGGGCTCCGCACGGGGCGGGGTTTCGCACGAAGCGGAGCCCGCGTACGGGTCAGGGCTGCGTACGGCCGGGGGCGCCGGGCTGCCGGGGGACCTGCGGACGACGCACCTGTGCGGTCCCGGGCGGCCCGGACGCGGCGGGGTCGAGGGGCGCGACCGGCTCGACAGGGCCTGCGGGACCGGCGGTCTCGGCTCCGGACGGTTCGCCCCCGGTGGGCGCGCCGGGCGGGGCGGCCGACCAGGGTGCGGCGGGGAGCGCGTCCGGCTCCCAGCCGTTGCTGCGCAGTTCGCCCGCCGCGGTGGGTGCGCCGGACAGGACGGTCCGGCCTTCGCCCTCGTGCTCCTGGAGGAGCATCAGCGCTTCGCGGTGGGCGAGCGGGTCGCCCGCGTCGGCGGCCCGCCGGTACCACTCCAGGGCGCGCTGCGGCTGGCGGCGCTCGGCGAGCATCCGGGCCGCGGCGAGCAGGGCGCCCCGGTCGCCCTGGTCCGCCGCCCTCCCGTACCAGGCGAGTGCGTCGTCGATCCGGCCCCGGCTCTCCAGCATCTCGGCGGCCTCCTGGACGGCCCGCCGGTCGCCGCTGTCGGCGAACCGCTGCACCCAGGCGATGGCCCCGTCCCCGCAGGTCGATCCGGACAGCATCCGGGACGCCTCGCGCAGCCGCTCCCGCTCCGGGCTGTCGGTGGAGCGCAGCAGCAGACCCGCCTCGAAGAACCGACCGGCCTCCTTGAGCAGGTCCACCGCCTCGTCCAGCAGTGCGGGCCCGGGGCGGTCGGCCGGAGCGACGGCGGTGGCGGCGGCCGTGTTGGTGGCCGTGGCGGCGGCTCGGTGGGCCCGCTCCTCGTCGCGGGCGCGGGCGGCCGGTACGGGGTGCGCGGCCCGCAGGGCGGGGGCCTGCGGGGCCCACCGCTCGAGGTTCGGCGCGAGCGGGGCGGCGCTCCGGACGGCGGTGGGCAGGGCGTGCCGGTCGCCCGCCGCGGCCGCGGCCCGGTACCAGCCGACGGACTCCCGGGAGCGGCCCAGTCCGCTCAGCAGGCGGCCGAGTTCACGCATCGCGTAGACGTCGCCGTGGGCGGCGGCGAGCTCGTACCAGTGAACGGCGCCGACGGTGTCGCCGTGCCGCTCCAGCAGGTCGGCGGCTTGGAACCGGGAGGTCTCGCAGCCCGCCTCGGCCGCCTTCCGGTACCACTCCAGCGCCCCGTCCGGGTCCCCGTCCCGCTCGCACTGCTCGGCGCGTTCGCGCAGCGCCCGCGGGTCGCCGATGTGCGCGTACCAGGGCAGGTTGCCGTACTGGCCGTGCCCGGCGAGCAGGGCCGCGGCCTCGTGCCAGGCGGTCTCGTCCCCGTGGGCCGCGGCGCGTTCGTACCAGGCGGCGGCTTCGTCGATCCGACCGGCGGCCTCCAGCATCCCGGCCGCCTCGTGGACGCCGGCCACCGCTCCCCGGGCCCAGGCCCGTTCCCACCAGGCGGCCGCCTCGTCGGTCCGGCCGACGGCGGCGCAGAGCCTGGCGCAGTCGACGGCGGCCTCGGAGTGCCCGTCGGCCACGGCCCGTTCGAACCACTCCAGCGCTTCCTCGGCGCGGCCGAGTCCGGCCAGCAGGCGCCCGGCCCGGTGCAGGGCGGTGGGGTGGCCGGCCCGGGCGGCCGCCGCGAAGCGGTGCAGTGCCGGTGCGGTCTCGCCGTGGCGGCCGAGGAGTTCGGCGGCCCGGCAGTGGGCGTCGGTGTCCCCGACCTGGGCGGCGCGGTCGTACCGGTCGACGGCCTGCTCGAACCTGCCGTCCCGTTCCAGCAGTTCGGCCGCCCGCACCGCGGCCCCCGGCACGCCCCGGTCGGCGGCCGCGTCGTACCAGTCGGCGGCCTCGGCGGTGCGGCCCGCTTCGGCGAGCAGGGCGGCGCCGACCGACAGCGCGGCGGGGTCCCCCGCCTCGGCGGCGGAGGCGCAGAGCCCGACCGCGATCCGGGTGAGGCCCCGGGTCGCCGCCGACCGCGCGAGGGCGGACCGGTCGGCGGGGTGGGCGTACCGGGCCAGGCACTCCCACAGCCCGGCCGGGATCGTGCGCCCCTCCCGTTCCGGGCGCAACTGCCGCACCAGGGCCTCGGCGAGCCGCACCTGTTGGCCGCCCGTCGGCCGGGTCGCCTCCGCGCCGCGGGGTGCCGCGGCGCCGCGCGGCGGTCGGTCGAGCACGGCCCGGTCGCTCCCGGCCGGGTCGCCCGCCGGGTCCCCGGTGGTCAGCAGGGCGCCCGTCCCGGGGACGGCCCTGCGCAGGTACTCCAGTCCGTCGGCGACCCAGCCGGGACGGAGGGCGTTGCGCTCCCCCGAGGTCAGGTAGTGCGGGGCGGACGCCGCCAGCAGTGCCGCGGGCAGGACGGGGCGGTGGCCGAGGCGCACCGCGTCCAGCGCGGCGTCGACGACGGCCCTGGCGGCGGGCGGCGCCGAGCGGTAGCGGTTCACCAGCCGTGCCCCGGCCGGTCCGGGGCCGCCGCCCGCGGCGCGCCGGGTGCCGCTGGTGGCGACCACCGCCGCCGACCGGACCCGGCGGCCCGTGCCGTCCCCGGCCCGGACCACCGGCGTGCTCCGGACGACCGTCGTTCCCCTGGCGGCTGCCGACCGCCGGACGGACGGACACGGCCCGGCCGGGGCGGACCCGCCCGCCCCGCCGTCGGCCCGCTGCCGGGGGAGTGGGGCCCGGAGGCGGTCGGCCTCCAGCAGGGCGGCCCAGTAGGAGGCAGGTCGCGCCGGTCGGCCCGCGGCCCGGGCCAACTCCCCCGCCACGGCGGTGAGTCGGTCCACCTCGCGGGGCACCGAACGTCCGGACAGCCAGCCGTGCAGGGTGGACGGGCCGATGCCGCCGATCCTGGCCAGCCGCTTCTGGGTGACCTCCCGGCCGCCGGCCCGGCGGGCCTCGTCCCAGAGCAGCAGGAGTTCGCGCAGCACCGCGGAGTGGGCTGCACGGCCCCTCGCCTGCACGTCTGTTGTCATGCCAGCTCCCGGCCGGACGCGGACCGGATCTTCGAATCCGCTCCCCTGCGTGCAGGGTACGCACCCGGGTACCCCCTCGTACCGACTTCTCCTCGAATCCCGTTCCGGATCGGTGGTCCGGCCCCGTACGGGGCCGCCGCCTGGTAATGGGGGCGCGGCGGGGTGCGGCCGCTCTCACAACCGCCGCCCGGCGCTGCTGAGGCCGAAGTTCCGACGGGGAAACAGGGCGGCCCCGGTCGGGAAACACCCTCCGAGCATGCTCGGTACCACGACAGCGACCGGGTCGCGGACCGCCAGAGGGCCGCCCCCGGTCGGGGCCTCCGGCGGGACCGGAGGCGCGCTGCGTCCCGGAGCGACGGCGATCCGGCGGCGCCCGGCCAGCTCCGACCGCCCACCGTCCGGAGCACGACCTCGGAGGGACTTCCCGATGACCACCACCAAGCCCACACTGCTCCTGGTCGGCTACGGCATGGTCGGCCACCGCTTCCTGGAGGCCCTGGCCGACACCGGTGCCGCTGCCCGCTACCGGGTCGTCGTCCTCGCCGAGGAGCCCCGGCCCGCCTACGACCGGGTCGGCCTGACCTCCTACTTCTCCGGCCGGAGCGCGGACGACCTGCTGCTCGCCGAAGAGGGCTTCACCGATCGGCACGGGTTCGAGGTGCACCTCTCCTCCCCCGCCGTCTCACTCGACCCGGCGGCCCGGACCGTCACCACGGCCGCCGGGCACACCCTCTCCTACGACACCCTGGTGCTGGCCACCGGCTCCTACCCCTTCGTCCCGCCGGTGGACGGCCGGGACGCCGAGGGCTGCTTCGTCTACCGCACCATCGAGGACCTGCAGGCGATCGAGGCGTACGCGGCCGGGGCCCGGGTCGGCGCGGTGGTCGGCGGCGGCCTGCTCGGGCTGGAGGCCGCCGGTGCGCTGAGGGGCCTGGGCCTGGAGACCCACGTGGTCGAGTTCGCGCCGCGGCTGATGCCCGTCCAGGTCGACGACGCCGGCGGCGCCGCGCTGCGGCGGACCATCGAGTCGATGGGCGTGGTGGTGCACACCGGCGTCGGCACCAAGGCGATCACCGTCGCCGAGGGGCGCGCGGTCGGCATGTCCTTCACCGACGACTCCGAGCTGGCGACCGACCTGGTGGTGTTCTCCGCCGGTGTCCGCCCTCGCGACCAGCTGGCCCGCGAGGCCGGACTGACGGTCGGTGAGCGCGGCGGCATCGCGATCGACGAGCACTGCCGCACCTCCGACCCGCACGTCTTCGCCATCGGCGAGTGCGCCCTCGCGGTGGACGGCCGGGTGTACGGACTGGTCGCCCCCGGCTACGAGATGGCCGTCTCGGTGGCCCGGCAGCTCGCCGAGCAGGCCGCGCAGCCGTTCACCGGCGCGGACCTCTCCACCAAGCTCAAGCTGCTCGGCGTCGACGTGGCCAGCTTCGGCGACGCCTTCGGCCGCACGCCCGGCTCGCTCGACGTGGTCTACTCCGACTCGCGTTCCGGCGTCTACAAGAAGCTGGTCGTCACCGCTGAGGGGGCGCTGCTCGGCGGCATCCTGGTCGGCGACGCCTCGGCCTACGCCACGCTCCGCCCGCTGGCGGGCACCGGTCGGCCGCTGCCCGTCCCCGCCGAGTCGCTGGTCCTGCCGGCCGGTGCGGACACCGCGGTCTCGCTCGGCAGTTCCGCGCTGCCCGACGAGGCGGTGGTCTGCAGCTGCAACAACGTCACCAAGGGCACGATCCGGGCGGCCGTCACCGACCACCAGTGCACCACCGTCCCCGAGGTGAAGAAGTGCACCCGGGCGGGCACCAACTGCGGCTCCTGCGTGAAGCTGCTCGGCACGATCGTCGCGGACGAGCTGGAGGCCGGCGGCGTTGAGGTCGACCGGGGCCTGTGCCCGTGCTTCGCCCACACCCGCGCCGAGCTCTACGAGATCGTCCTGGTCAAGCGGATCCCCACGCACCGCCAACTGCTCGCCGAGCACGGCCGGGCGCCGGAGGGCTCCGAGGGCTGCGAGGTCTGCAAGCCGACGGTCGCCTCGATCATCGCCTCGCTGGCGCCCGAACTGGAGACCTCCGGGCACATCCTGGACGGCGAGCAGAGCGCCCTGCAGGACACCAACGACCACTTCCTGGCGAACCTGCAGAAGAACGGCTCCTACTCGGTGGTGCCGCGCATCCCCGGCGGCGAGATCACCCCGGACAAGCTGATCGTGATCGGTGAGGTGGCCAAGGAGTTCGGTCTCTACACCAAGATCACCGGCGGTCAGCGGATCGACCTGTTCGGCGCCAGCGTCGACCAGCTGCCGATGATCTGGAGCCGACTGGTCGCGGCGGGCTTCGAGTCCGGCCACGCGTACGGGAAGTCCCTGCGCACCGTGAAGTCCTGCGTCGGCTCCACCTGGTGCCGCTACGGCGTGCAGGACTCGGTCGCCATGGCGATCCAACTGGAGCTGCGCTACCGCGGCCTGCGCTCGCCGCACAAGCTCAAGTCCGCGGTCTCCGGCTGCGCCCGCGAGTGCGCCGAGGCCCGTGGCAAGGACTTCGGCGTCATCGCCACCACCAACGGCTGGAACCTGTACGTCGGCGGCAACGGCGGCGCCACCCCGCGGCACGCCGACCTGCTGGCCCAGGACCTGGACGACGAGCAGTTGGTCCGCCTGATCGACCGCTTCCTGATGTTCTACATCCGCACCGCCGACCGGCTGGAGCGCACCTCCACCTGGCTGGAGCGGATCGAGGGTGGCCTGGACCACGTCCGCGAGGTGGTGGTCGAGGACTCGCTGGGCATCGCCGAGGAGCTGGAGGCCCTGATGGCCCGCCACATCGGCGACTACCAGGACGAGTGGGCGGCGACCCTGGCCGACCCGGAACGGATGCGCCGGTTCGTCTCCTTCGTCAACGCCCCCGGGGTGCCCGACCCGAGCATCCGCTTCGTGCCCGAGCGCGACCAGGTCAAGCCCGACCTGGTGGTGCTGGCCACCGAGGAGCAACTGCTCGCCGCCCTCGACCCCGACAACGCCCCGTTCCCGACCGCCCGCATCCTGGAGGAAGCCCGATGACCATCACCGCCTCTGCCACCCGGGTCGAACTGCTCTCCCCCGCCGGCTGGTCCCCGGTCTGCGACTGGGACCTGCTGGTCCCCGGCCGCGGCGTCGCCGTGCTGCTGCCGGACGGCCGCCAGGCCGCCGTGTTCCGGGACGGCAACGACCGCCTCTACGCCGTCGACAACCGCGACCCGTTCACCGGCGCGTACGTCCTCTCCCGGGGCCTGATCGGCTCCACCCCGGACGGCCGGGTCTACGTGGCCTCGCCCCTGCTCAAGCAGCGCTTCGACCTGCTCACCGGGGAGTGCCTGGACGACGAGGACGTCCGGATCACCGTCCACACGGCCCGCGCCGCCTGACCGGGAGCGGGTGCCCGACCACCCGCCCGGCCCGTTGCGACCGCCGGACCGGCCCGGCCGTTGCGACCGCCCGGCCCGCCTGACCGACCTCGCCCCCGACGTCCCGCCGACGGGGGCGAGGTCAGTGCTGCTGCCGGAGCGCGGCCAGGACGGCGGCGGCCATGCCCTGCTGGCCCTGGGCGTTCGGGTGGATCGGCGCCAGCCCCCGCTCGGCGGCGAGGGGCTCTATCCACCGGGTGCCCGCGGCCTCGCACATGTCGTGGCCGGTGGAGGGGGAGTAGGTGTCGACGAACGCCGCCCCGGCGGCTTCGGCCCGCTCCCGGAGCAGGCCGTTCAACTGCCGTTCCTGCTCGGCGACGAAGCCGACGTCGGCCCCGGCGATCCCGTCGCCCAGGGTTTCGGCGCAGCGGCCCGGGTCCTGCGGCAGCAGGGCCGGGTACCCGACGAGCAGCACCTCGGCCTGCGGGGCCCGCCGTTTGATCTCGGCGAGGACCGCGGTGAGCCGTTCCCCGGTGGTCGTCATCTTCCGCTGGACCTCACCGCGCCCGGCACCGGTCGTGTAGTACGCCCGGCAGGGCGCCTCGTCGCCCCGGCCGGTCAGGCCGTGCCGGACGTTCTCGATCGCGCATCGGCCCAGCACGTCGAGGAAGCCCGCGTCGTTGCCGCCGATCCCGAGCGTCACCAGCCGGGTGGCCGCGCCGATCGCGTCCAACTGCGGCGGGTTGGTCCCGTCGTCGGTCTGCTGGGCGGCCGTCAGGTCACCGGTGCGGGCGCCGCTGCAGCTGACGTCGGTGAACTCCTTGAGGCCGAGCTGCCGGGCCACCAGCGACGGGTAGTTGGCGCCGGAGCGGCCGCAGCCCTGCGGGGAGCCGGTCTGGGGCGGGATCCGCAGGCCCGAGGTGTAGGAGTCCCCGAGGGCGACGTACGGGCCGGTGACCGGGGTGGCGGAGGGCGTCGGGGAGACCCGTTCGGGCTCCGGCGACGGAGAGGCCTTTTCCGCGCTGCACCCCGCGCTGCCGATCAGGGCCGCCCCCACCAGGACCGCCGCGGCGGTCGACAGCCTGCGGCGCACCTACTCGGCGCCGCGCTCGTGCTCGGCCAGGAACTCCTCGAACCTGCGGCCGAGCTCGTCGGCCGAGGGGAGGTCACTGGCCTCGGCGAGCAGGCTCTCCCGGTCGACCGCGCCGGAGACCGCGTCGTACTGGCCCTCCATGCCCTGGATCGCCGAGCGCAGCTCGCCGTCGCCCTGGGAGAGCTGGTCCTCGATCTCGGCGTAGACCTCGTTGACCCGGGCCCGCAGCTCGCTGCCGGGCAGGACCAGGCCGGTCGCGGACTGGACGGCTTCCAGGATCGCCACCGCCGCGGCCGGGTAGGAGGAGCGGGCGATGTAGTGCGGGACGTGGGCGGCGAAGCCCAGCACGTCGTGCCCCGCCTCGCCGAGCCGGTACTCGACCAGTGCCTGGGCGCTGCCGGGCACCTGCGCCTGGTCGAACCACTTGGGGTGGCCCGCAGCCAGGTCGACCCGGTTGCCGTGCGGGGTGAGGCCGACCGGTCGGGTGTGCGGGACGCCCATCGGGATGCCGTGGAAGGAGAGCGCGAGCCGGATCTCGAAGCGCTCGACCAGGTCGGCGACGGCGGCCGCGAACAGCTCCCACTCGGTGTCCGGCTCGGGGCCCGTGAGCACCAGGAAGGGCGCGCCCACCGCGTCGCGCACCAGCTGGAGCAGGATCTCCGGCGGGTCGTAGTCCGTCCAGCTCTCGCGGTCGAAGGTCATCGCGGGGCGGCGGGCCCGGTAGTCGACCAGGCGGTCGTGGTCGAAGCGGGCCACCACCTGCGGGGATCCCTGCTCCAGCAGGTGCGCGACGACCTGGCCGCCCGCTTCGCCGGCATCCATGAAGCCCTCGAAGTGGTAGAGCAGCACCAGGCCGGTACCGGCCTCGGCGGCGGCGCGAGCCGCCGCCAGGGCGGTCACACCCTGCGGTTCCAGCTCGTACAGCTCCTTGGGATCACGCACGGCGCACCCATCCCCGTTCCGTCTCGTCGTCTCGGAATGCTTTCGGACCTGATCTGTCCAGCGTGCGACGGCCCGCCGACATTCCCGTCCCCGCACGAGTCTTCACGCCGTCTCTCGAATCCTCTCACCTTCGGGCAAAGTGCCTGGTCGCGGACGTGGCGCCCGGGTCGACCGGTAGGATGCCGGAGCGTCCCGGCGTGCCGAAAGGACCCGTGCGCCCCCGCTGGCGCGCCGCGAAGTGACGCACCGCCTTCTGGCGGGTATCGTCCTCTCGCTGCCTCGCATCGTCGCGTCGTCGCGCCACGCCGTCTGTCACGTCGTGGGCCACGCCCCGGTCCGTTGCGCTGCCAGTCATCCCATGCGCACCTTGCCTTCACTTGGCCGCCTGCTTCGCTTCGTGATCTCGTTTCTCTCTCGGCCATCTCGCGGACGCACACTGTCCCGTCGCTCATCCCGCCGGATCGGTCCGTCGACCCGTGTCCGTACCGGCACCGCGCTGCCCGCCTCCGGGCTGCCGTCCCGCCGCACGCCCGAGCCTCTGGCGTAGCGCCCCCGGGCGGCCGTTCTCCGGGGCCGGGGCGACACGACCACTGCCCTCGCGCCGCGAACCCGGCACGCGGGCACCCGACGACCGCCGAAGGACCGAAGGATCCGTGCCCGTACCCGTCACCCTCTACGGCCGCACCGTGCGGCTGGAGCCCCTCGCCGAGCACCACGCCGCCGCCTTGGCCGTGGCCGGTTCCGAGGACCGTACGACCTACGCCTTCACCCCCGTTCCGCACGGCCTGGAAGCCGCCCGGGAGTACATCGCCCGCGCCCTCGCCGATCGGGCGGCGGGCCGGTCGATGCCGTTCGCCACCGTGAGCACGGCCGACAACCGGGTCGTCGGCTCGACCCGGTTCCTGGAACTGGACTACTGGCAGGGCCCGCTGGTCTGGCCGCCCGCACCGGGCGTGCCGCACGGCGACCCGCTGGAGGCGGTGCCGGACGCCGCGGAGATCGGCAACACCTGGCTGTCCCCGCGGGCGCAGGGCACCGGCATCAACACGGAGGCGAAACTGCTGATGCTGCGGCACGCCTTCGAGGTGTGGCGGGTGCAGCGGATCTCGCTGCGGGCCGACGCCCGCAACACCCGCTCCCGGATCGCCATCGAGCGGCTGGGGGCCACCTCCGAGGGGGTCCGCCGGGCGCACTCCCGCGGCCTGGACGGGGTGGTCCGGTCCACCGCGTTCTACTCGATCCTGGACGAGGAGTGGCCCGCCGTCCGGGACATCATCGAGCTGCGGATCGCCGCCGCGACCTCGCCCAGCGCGCCGGACCCGGCGCCGCTCAACCAGGAGTGCCTTAGACACGGCAGCTCCCTGGTCGCCGATCCGATGATCGGCGACTCCCTGGTGCCGGCCGCCTGAAGCGGTCCCCCCGGTCCGGGGCGGGTGCGTGACGCCGTCGGCGTCGGGCGCCCGCCCCGTCCCGTTCCTCCCCGGGATCTCCCAGGGAGTTCTCGGGGTTCTCTGCGCTCTGTCGAGTTGTCAAGGAGCACGGACAGCACGGTGTTCGGCCCACCTCCGCTCCTGGGTGTGATCCTGCTGACACTCCGCCAGGCCTGGCCCGCGCTCCGCCCCGGCTCAGCCGTCGACCCCTTCCGTACCGCCTCCGCCTCCGTCTCCGGTTCCGGAACCGGAGACGGACCCGGCCGCCTCCGCGGCGGCGGCCAGGTGCTGGAGCGCCGCGAGGTGCTCCGACAGGGCGGTGCGGCCCTGCTGGGTCGCGGAGAGCCAGGTGCGGGGCCGCTTCCCGACGTAGCCCTTGCGGGCCCGCAGGTAGCCGGCCGCCTCCAGGCCCGAAGCGGTCTTGCTGAGCACCGAGTCCGAGACCTGGCAGTAGTCGCGGACGACGGAGAACTCGGCTTCCTGGCACCCGCTGAGGAAGGCCAGGACGGTGAGCCTGGTGGGCTGGTGGAGTATCGGGTCGAGTCCGTTCACCGCTCGCTGCTCATGCTCTGCTCCTCGACGTCTCGATTGGCCAGGGTGATGACGCCCCACACGGCCAGGCCGCCGACCACGCCCGCGGCCGCCATGGCCCATCCCTGCTCGCCGGTGGCCGACCAGGTGCCGAGCCAGGCCAGCGCCGCCAGCAGGACGGTCAGACCGAGCGCCCGCAGGACGTTCGGCGGGACCTTGGTCTTCTCGAACTGCGCGGCGACCCCGCTGGAACGCATGGCCACCCGCACTATGGCCGCCAGCACCGCCGCGAGAGCGGCCGCGCACAGCGGTATCAGCCACTGCGCCTGCCGCTGGAAGCTCTGCCCGATCGCCGCGCAGTAGACCGCGAGGGCGGCGCCCACCCCGGGGCCGTACCACCAGGGCATCGGCACGGGCCGCCTGGCTGCTGCTCGGGCGCGCTCGGCGAGCTCCAACGCCTGTGCGGGCGTGAGCTCCTCGGACTGCTCGTGCGCGTGCTGCCTGTCGTCAACCATCGGATCCCCCGAGCGGACGTGCCGTCGAATCCGGCCTGCTGCCGGATCAAGTGCTGCCACTCTGTCACATACTTTCCAACTGGGAAAGCAATTTTCCGACGGCCCGTCAGCGGCCTCCTCAGCAGCGCGGATCCACCTCTTGGAAGGTGGCGTAGTGGTCGGCCGTCCAGTACTGCTCGCCGGTGCCGCCGGTGACGATCCGCCTGGTCCCGCGGTCGCCCGACCCGGGCGTGACCACCGTGAACTCGTGGTAGTAGCCGCTCCCCCGGCGGGGCAGCCGACCCTCCCGGTTCTCGAAGACGATGCCGTCCGAGCGGTACGGGTAGGGGCCGCCCCGGGCGATCAGGCCCAGCGTGTCGAGGGCTTGGGCGGGCAGCTCGCTGCGGCAGACGTCGGCCAGCGCCGGATCGGTGGGCACCCAGGTGGCCCGGGCGGTGGGCGACTTGGCCGGGGCCGAGGGCTTGGGCGCGCCCGCGGTTCCGCCCCGGGTCGCGGCGGCGGACCCGGCGGACGCGGCGGACGGGGACTTCGCGGCGCTCGCACCGTCCGGACCGCTCCCGCCGTTCCCGCCGTTCAGCAGGGCGGCGATCCCGGCGACGATGCCGATCAGGACCACGGCGACGAGGCCGATCAGGCGGTTTCTGCTGTTCATGCCCCAAGCCTGCCGCACCGGCCCGCCGGGACGGCGCAGGCGGAACGCGCGGTCGGACGGGTGGGACGCCCGGCCCGGGGAACGCCGCCGGGGCGGGACCGGACGCCGTTGTCCGTTCCCGCCCCGGCTGCTCCGTACGGCGGCTCTCCTGCGCCGAGCTCCGCCGTACGCCCCTCCCCTTCCGGAGGGGTGCGGTCAGTGAACCGCGCTGCTTCGTGTCAGCGCGAGTCGCTTCCCGCCGTCTCGATGGCGGCGCGGCCTGCCTCCAGGCGCGCCACCGGAATCCGGAAGGGAGAGCATGACACGTAGTCCAGCCCCACCTCGTGGAAGAAGTGCACCGAGTCGGGGTCGCCGCCGTGCTCGCCGCAGACGCCGAGCTTGAGGTCGGGACGGGTGGCCCGGCCGGCCTGCGCGGCGTTCTTGACCAGGGCGCCGACGCCCTCGCGGTCGATGGTCTCGAACGGGCTGACCCCGAAGATGCCCTTCTCCAGGTAGGCGGTGAAGAAGGAGGCCTCGACGTCGTCCCGGGAGAAGCCCCACACCGTCTGGGTCAGGTCGTTGGTGCCGAAGGAGAAGAAGTCGGCGGCCTCGGCGATCTGACCGGCGGTCACGGCGGCGCGCGGCAGCTCGATCATGGTGCCGAGCTTGATGTCCAGCGTGACGCCGGTGGACGCGGCGACCTCGGCGAGCACCCGCTCGCACTCGTCGCGGACCAGTTCCAGCTCCTGGACGGTGCCGACCAGCGGGATCATCACCTCGGGGCGCGGGTCGCCGCCGGCCAGCTTGCGCTCGGCCGCGGCCTCGGCGATCGCCCGCACCTGCATGCCGAAGAGGCCGGGGATGACCAGGCCGAGGCGGACGCCGCGCAGGCCGAGCATCGGGTTGGCCTCGTGCAGCCGGTGCACGGCCTGGAGCAGGCGCAGGTCGTTCTCGTTCGGGTCCTTGCGGGCCTCGGCGAGGGCGACGCGCACCGACAGTTCGGTGATGTCCGGCAGGAACTCGTGCAGCGGCGGGTCGAGCAGCCGGACCGTCACCGGGAGGCCGTCCATCGACTGGAACAGCTCCAGGAAGTCGCCCTTCTGCAACGGCAGCAGGCTGGAGAGCGCGGTCTCGCGGTCCTTGTCGTTGTCCGCCAGGATCAGGTGCTCGACCTCCTTGCGGCGCTCCTCGCCGAGGAACATGTGCTCGGTGCGGCACAGGCCGATGCCCTGGGCGCCGTAGCGGCGGGCGCGGTTCGCGTCCTCGGCGTTGTCGGCGTTGGCGCGCACCGCGAGGCGGCGGCGGCCGTCGGCGTGCGACATCAGCCGGTGCACGGCCTGGACCAGCCCGCCCTGGACGTCGGCGCCGGCGTGGATGGTGCCCTCGAAGTACTCGACCACCGGGGACGGCAGCACCGGGACCTCGCCCAGGTACACCTTGCCGTTGGCGCCGTCGATGGAGACCACGTCGCCCTCGTGGACGACCTGGCCGTCGGCGGTGGTGAACTTGCGGTTCTTGGTGTCGACCTCCAGCTCCTCGGCACCGCAGACGCAGGTCTTGCCCATGCCGCGGGCGACCACGGCCGCGTGCGAGGTCTTGCCGCCGCGCGAGGTGAGGATGCCCTCGGCGGCGATCATGCCTTCGAGGTCGTCCGGGTTGGTCTCGCGGCGGACCAGGATGACCTGCTCGCCGGAACGCGACCACTTCACCGCGGTGTACGAGTCGAAGACCACCTTGCCGACCGCCGCGCCGGGCGAGGCGGCGATGCCGTACGCGACCGGCTTGGTCTCGGAGGTGGGTGCGAAGCGCGGGAACATCAGCTGGGCGAGCTGGCCGCCGGTGACCCGGTGCAGCGCCTCGTCCAGGTCGATCAGGCCCTGGTCGACCAGCTGGACGGCGATCCGGAAGGCGGCGGCGGCGGTGCGCTTGCCGACCCGGGTCTGCAGCATCCAGAGCTTGCCGCGCTCGATGGTGAACTCGATGTCGCACAGGTCCCGGTAGTGGTTCTCCAGGGTGTGCATGATGGTCATCAGCTCGTCGTACGACTTCTTGTCGAGCTGCTCCAGGTCGGCCAGCGGCAGGGTGTTGCGGATGCCCGCCACCACGTCCTCGCCCTGGGCGTTCTGCAGGTAGTCGCCGTAGACGCCCTGGGTGCCGGTGGAGGGGTCGCGGGTGAAGGCGACACCGGTGCCCGAGTCCTCGCCGAGGTTGCCGAAGACCATGGTGCAGACGTTGACGGCGGTGCCCAGGTCGTTCGGGATGCGCTCCTGCCGGCGGTACAGGCGGGCCCGGTCGCCGTTCCAGGAGTGGAAGACCGCGTGGATCGCCAGGTCGAGCTGCTCGCGCGGGTCCTGCGGGAACTCCCGGCCGGTCTCCCGGAGCACGATCGCCTTGAAGGTGGCGACCAGCGACTCCAGGTCCGCGGCGGTGAGGTCCAGGTCGTTGGTGGTGCCCTTGGCGTGCTTGGCCTCGTCCAGCGCCTCCTCGAACAGCTCGCCGTCGACGCCCAGCACGGTCTTGCCGAACATCTGGACCAGGCGGCGGTACGAGTCCCAGGCGAAGCGCTCGTTGCCGGACTGGGCGGCGAGCCCGGCCACCGAGGCGTCGGAGAGGCCGATGTTCAGGACGGTGTCCATCATGCCGGGCATCGAGAACTTGGCGCCCGAACGCACCGAGACCAGCAGCGGGTTGTCGGCCTGGCCGAGCCGCTTGCCCATCTGCTGCTCCAGGGCGACCAGGTGGCCGGTGATCTCCTCGTTCAGCGATCCCGGCTCGCTACCGGTCTCCAGGAAGACCTTGCAGGCGTCGGTGGTGATGGTGAACCCCGGAGGGACGGGGAGACCCAGGTTGGTCATCTCGGCGAGGTTCGCACCCTTCCCGCCGAGAAGATCCTTCAGGTCCTTGTTTCCTTCGGTGAAGGAGTAAACAAACTTCTGCTGCGCCGCCACGGGTCGTTCTCCTCGCACACGGTTGCCCTGACGCCGGAGAACATACCCATTTCGAAGGCCTTCTAGGGGCGCGAATAGCTCGTACAAGCTGCCGGGCGGGCCATTGGCCAGCAGATCTAATGCCCGAGCGGGCGTTTGCCTGCGTTGCTGAAATCGTCCGGATGACGCTTGCGAAAGTTCAAGAAGTGAAGGAATCGCCACGTACAGCTCACACGAACCGGACACATAGTGACGACATTCGCTCCGCCACACTTCCCCGGCTTGATTTCCTGCAGCCAGCCGCGGCGATCCGCCGGAAGACCCGTTCGGGAAGCGATCCCGACTTGTACACCTTGGCGAAGTCCACTGACTGACCGTCACTCGCCACGATATGTGGCCAGCGTCACGAGCGCATCTCAACCGCCGGGCCGAGGCGCCCTACGCCGAGCGTCGCTTTCCGTTGATGATCCCGTCGCTCTTCGTTGCTCGAATTAGCCTTGGAGGAGCCCTGCTGTCCATCTTGGACAATCAGGGTGGGACGCGGCGGCCAGGCGCGGATTCACACCGAACCGGCCACCACGTACAGATCATCCACCCGAAGTGTCCGATTCGGCGTCTTCAGCAAGCCTGGCGCACTCGTACGGATCGTCCAACCAGCCTTCGGGCAGGACCACCCGGTTGTTGCCGCTGGTCCGGCCGCGGGGGCCGTCGGCGCCGATCGGCCAGCTCTGCTCCTGGTCGACCAGGGCCAGCGTCTCCGCGAGCTCGGTCAGCGAGCTGGAGTTGGCGAGCTTCACCCGCAGCTCGGACCCGACCGAGAAGCCCTTGGTGTACCAGGCGACGTGCTTGCGGAAGTCGATGACGCCACGGGTCTCGTCACCGAGCCACTCCCCCAGCAGTTGGGCGTGCCGCACCATGGCGCGGGCCACGTACGCGAAGGTGGGGCGGGCGTAGTCGACGTCCCCCTCGAAGATCGACACCAGGTCCTTGAAGAGCCAGGGGCGGCCCAGGCAGCCGCGGCCGACCACCACGCCGTCGCAGCCGGTCTCGCGCATCATCCGCACCGCGTCGTCGGCGGACCAGATGTCTCCGTTGCCGAGCACCGGGATGCCGGCCGGGACGGACTCGCGCAGCCGGGCGATGGCCGTCCAGTCCGCGGTGCCGCCGTAGTGCTGCGCCGCGGTGCGACCGTGCAGGGCGATCGCGGAGACGCCCTCCTCCGCGCCGATCCGGCCCGCGTCGAGGTAGGTGAGGTGGTCGTCGTCGATGCCCTTGCGCATCTTCATGGTGACGGGCAGGTCGCCCGCGTTGGCGACCGCCTGGCGCAGGATGTCGCGCAGCAGGTTGCGCTTGTACGGCAGCGCGGAGCCGCCGCCCTTGCGGGTCACCTTGGGGACGGGGCAGCCGAAGTTGAGGTCGATGTGGTCGGCCAGGCCCTCCGCGGAGATCATCCGCGCCGCCTTGCCGACGGTCTCCGGGTCCACCCCGTACAGCTGGATCGAACGCGGCTTCTCGCTCGGGTCGAACTTGATCAGCTGCATGGTCTTGGCGTTGCGCTCGACCAGGGCGCGGGTGGTGATCATCTCGGAGACGTACAGGCCCCGGCCGCCGCTCTGCTCCCGGCACAGGGTGCGGAAGGGCGCGTTGGTGATGCCGGCCATCGGTGCCAGCACCACCGGCGGCCAGACCTGCATCGGCCCGATGTTCAACGGGGCGAACTCCGGCGTGCCGGGTGCTGCGGGAACGGCCTGGGCGGTGTCGGGCGTGGTGGTCATGCGCGGCGGATCCTCATACGGGTAGGGCCCCAACGGCGGGCTTCCGGACTCTCCATTCTCTCCCACCCGCCGGACGGACCCGCCCGGGCGGTCAGGGCGCTCCCGTTCGGCCGATGGTGACGGTGCCGGAGGCGGCGGTGACGTCGAGCAGCCGTGGCGAGTCGACGTCCTGCAGGGACTGGTCGACCGCCTGGCTGCCGCCGCCGAGGCTGAGGTCTATCCGGTACCGGTTGCGGTCGTCGGGCAGTTGCAGGACGAGGTTCCCTGAGGCGAGGCGGGTGCTGACCTCGTCCGGCGGGCGGTCGTACTGCAGGGTGACGTCTCCGGAGGAGGAGGACAGCTGGGCCCTGGACGCGCTCAGCCCCGTCCCGATGATCTGGCCGGAGCCGCTCCGCGCCCAGATCGGCCCGCTGACCTCGGACAGTTGGATCTGGCCGCTGCCGGTCTCCGCCGAGACGCTGCCGGACAGGCCCACGATCTCCGTCTGCCCGGAGCCGCTGCGGGCGTGGACGGTGGTCGTCGGCGGCACCTGTATCTCCAGTGACACCGAACAGCCCTGGGGGATCCGGGCCTCCGGGCAGTGGACGGAGAGCGACATCGTGCCCGCGTCGATCCGCTCGGCGACGGCGGGCTTCCACAGCGCCCAGCCGATCCGTTCGGACACCACCACCCGGTCGGTGCCCCCGGAGCGGACGACGACCCGGGCCGCACCGGTGTCGATGTCGAGCTGCCCGACCGGCTCGAAGTACGTCCGCTCCTGGGCGGTCTCCTGCCGGACGAGGAGCGCCCCCGTGACGGCGGCGCCCACCAGGACGGCGCAGGCCAGGGCCAGCGCACCGATGATCCGCCAGGCCCGGCGCTCACCCGGGCCCGGCGCGGCGGGCGGGCCGACCGGCCCCGGGACCGGCAGCCAGCGGACGAGCCGCCCCGGCTCGGGGGCGGGCCGCTGCTCCGGCGGGGCGGCCCGGGTCATTGGCTGACCTCCAGGAAGCGCAGTACCGCGAGCACCCTGCGGTGGGTGTCCTCCGCGGGCGGCAGGTCGAGCTTGGTGAGGATGGAGTTGATGTGCTTGGAGACGGCGCTGTCGCTGACCACCAGGGACTCGGCGATCGCGGTGTTCGAACGCCCCTCGGCCATCAGCGCCAGTACGTCCCGCTCGCGGGGTGTCAGCCGGTGCAGCGGATCGCTGTCGCGGCGCAGCAGCAACTGGGCGACCACCTCCGGGTCGAGGGCGGTGCCGCCCTGGGCGACCCGCTGCAGCGCCTCCACGAACTCGTCCACGTTGGCGACCCGCTGTTTGAGCAGGTAACCGACGCCACTGGTGTTCTTGGCCAGCAAGTCCGCCGCATAACGCTCCTCGACGAACTGGGAGAGCAGGACGACGGCGGTGCCGGGCCACTGCCGCCGGATCATCAACGCGGCCCGGACCCCCTCGTCGGCGAACCCCGGGGGCATCCGGACGTCCGCGACGACGATCTGCGGGCGGTGCTCCTCGACCGCGGCGAGCAGCGCCTCGGCGTCACCCACGGCGGCGGCGACCTCGTAGCCCTCGCTCTCCAGCACCTTGACGATGCCGATCCTCAGGAGGACCGAGTCCTCGGCGATCACAGCTCGCATGGCAACTCCATGGTGATGGTGGTCGGACCCCCGCGGGGGCTGGTGATGGCGAACGACCCGTCGACCGAGGCGGCGCGCTTGCGCAGGCCGGTGAGGCCGCTGCCGCGGGCGGCGTCCGCCCCGCCGACGCCGTCGTCGGTGATGGTGATGTGCAGCCGGTCGGCGGCCCGGCGCAGGACGAGGTCGATCCGGGAGGCCCGGGAGTGCTTGGCGGCGTTGGCCAGGGCTTCGGAGACCGTGAAGTAGGCGACCGCCTCCACGGTGGGGGCTATCCGGCCCGGGAGGTCGACCACGAGGTGCACGGGGACGGGGCTGCGGGCGGCGATGCCGGAGAGCGCCGCGTCCAGTCCGCGGTCCTCCAGCACCGCCGGGTGCAGGCCGCGGACCAGGTCGTGGAGCTCCCTGACGGCGGCCTGCGCCTCCTCGTGCGCGGCGACGATGACCTCCATGGCTTCGGCCGGGAGGTGCTTGAGGGTGCGCCGGGCGAGCCCCAGGTTCATCGCGAGCGAGACCAGGCGCTGCTGCGCGCCGTCGTGCAAGTCCCGCTCGATGCGGCGCCGTTCGGCGTCGGCCGCGTCCACCACGTCCACCCGGCTGCGGGCCAGGTGCTCGACCCGGCGCTCCAGGACCTCCGCCCGGTTGGGGCCGAGCAGGGCCCGGACCGTCCACACGTCGACGGCGGCGAACAGGGCGGCGAGCCAGGGCGCGGCGACCAGCAGGAGCAACCCGCCGACGGTGGCGAGGGCGCCGTCGGCGACCCAACCCGGCCTGGACCGCAGGGGGTTGCCGGGCGGCAGCAGCCAGACCCAGCCGAAGAAGCCGAGCAGGACGGCCGCGGCCCCCCAGAGGCCGAGCACCAACCCGGCGCAGAGGGCCTGCACCGGGGCGACCACCAGGTGATGGAGTGCCTGGCGCCACGTCAGCCCCGCGCGGAGCCGGACCCGCCAGGCCGCCCCGGGCGGGACCCGGCTCGGGACCTCCACCCCGCGCAGGGCGCGGACCCGGCTGCGCTGGGCGGTGGTCAGCAGGTCGAGGAGGACCACGGCCAGGAACAACCACAGCAGCAGGGTGCTGCCGGGGGCGTTGAGGAGGATCAGGCAGGGCAGGCAGAAGGGGAGGCCGGCCGCCAGGAACAGCGAGTCCCGTCGAGCGCCCGCGGACCACGGCGTGCGCGCGGCCAGGGCGGCCCGGACCGCGGCGACCCGGACCGCGGCGACCCGGACCGCCCGGCGCGGGGGCATGTCGATCTTCGACTGGGACATGCGGATCAGCGTAGAGGCCGCCCGATCTCGGCTTCCATGGCGCGGGCCTCCGTGTTTTTGGTGTAGCTGGCTACACCAAAAACACGGATCCGTGCATTACCGACAAGATCCTTGCTCGGAAGGATTCTTGAGGACATGACGAACACGAACCTGATGCGTTGCGGCCACGACCCGCTCTCCCGCCTCCGGGCGGCGGCCTCCGCTTCCTCCGACAGCGCCTCCGAACTCGCCCACGAATCCGACGAAATGGGGCTGGTTGCCGCGGTCGGCCCGTGGGCGGTGCGGCTGCGGGCCGGTCGCCGACCGGCCATGGAGGTCTACGAGTACGGGGAGCTGCTCGACGTCGTGGTCGATTCCTCGCTCGGTGGCACCGGGCTGCGCGGGGCGCGGCGCGGTGCGGCCGGAAGTTCGGACGGGGGGCCGCTCTCGTGCGCCTGGGGGCGGTTACCGCCTTGCGGGGAGCTGCCCTCGGTGCGCTTCCTCGTCGGCGGCCTGCGGCGGCGGGCGGCGTCGGCCGCGACGGTGCGGACGGCGGGCCGGTTCTGGTTCGCCTCGGCGGCCGGGGAGTTCCGCTGGGCCCAGTTGCCGGTGTCCGGTTGCACCTGTGCGGGGCGTGCGGAGCAGGAGGGCACGGCATGAGCGGGTTCGTTCGCGTGCCCGCCCGGGCCGGTGCGGGTGGCCTCGTCCGCGCGGGGCGTCCGGTGGTTCCGGGTCTTCGGGTCCGGTGGCTGCGGCCGGACGTGCTGTTCCTGGGCTGCGGAGTGGTCCTGCTGCCCTGGGCGGCGCTGCTCGCCTCGCTTCCCGGCGGGCTGCCCTGGGCAGTGCTCGACCTGGTCGAGTCGGCGGCCCTGTCCGCTGTCGCCGTGCAACTGCGGCGGGGGCGGAGGCCGTTCGGCCCCGCGGCTCTGGCCGGCGTCCTGCTGGTGACGGACGCCGGGTGCGACGTGGCGACGGCGACCGGCCGGTCCGAGGTGCTGGTCGCCCTGTTGATGGCGGTGTGCGCGGAGCTGCCGCTGGCCGCCGTGTGCTGGTCGGTGGCGTCCACGGCGGACGGCCGCGGTCAGGAGCCGGCGGCTGGTCGGTGGCGTCGGTTCCGGCCGCTCCGGGAACGTGCCGCTCCCCCGGTTCCGGTGGGCGGCCGGTCCATCGGATTCCTCACGGAAGGAGTGTCAGTGCAGAGGGTTCACCTGACGGAGTGGTCCGCTCCGGGAGTCGTGCCCGGGCCCTGGGCGAGCCGGTCGTACGCCGGGATGTCGAACCGGCCGCCGGTCACCGCGGCCGGGGTCGGGCCGGATCGCCCGGCCGGCACCGAAGTGCTCCGGCCCGGTCCCGGGTCCTCGGCGGCCCCGAGGGATGGCGGATGTGACCGTCTCGTGCGAACACCCGACGAGGTGCGGGCCGTCGGACCGCGGGTCCGGTGCAGAGCCCGGGCACCCCTACCCCGACCGGGCCGTCCGGACCCGGTGACGTCCGCCGGAGCGAGAACGGCCGCCACCTCCCGACGCGACCCCGGGGTGCGGAGGCGGCCCGGCCCGAAGCGGCAGAACCGCTTCGGGGAGGTGCGCTCGCGACAGCCCGGCAGGAGTCGGGCCGGTTCACGCCGCCGTTCTCCGGCCGGGAGCTGAGCGCCCGAGGAGAACGGTCCGCCGACCGCAGGGCCCGGCCGCCCCTCCTGGCACCCGACCCAGCTGACCCGCTCGCCCCCCGACCTGCCCGCCCGCCCCCGGGCTGAGAGGAGTCGCACCACCCCATCGATGCTCCGGCAGAGAGCACCGTCACCGACCTGATCGCGTCCCTCCTCCCGCTCCTCCTGTTCCTTGACTTCTGCACAGTGCGATCGTCCCCGCCGGCCGACGCCCGTGATCCGGCCATCGGCCCCGCCACCGGGGCCGCGCTCGCCGGTGCGGGCGGGTCGGCGGGCACTGCCGCGAATCCCCGGGTGCGGACGGGGCCTGGCACGAGTCGGGCAGTAGGGCCGGGACGAGGGTGCCCTCGTGCGGGGGCGGCGCCCCAACGCGGGCGGGCCCGGCGGCAGGTGGCCGCGCAGAAAATGGAAAGCCGCTGGTCGGGGCCGGTGCGATGATGACGCCATGACGACGAACCCGGTCCTCCCTCCGCTGGAGGCGCGCACCCGCGAGCAACTGACGGCCGCGGTCGCGTCCGGGGCCCGCCCGAAGTACCTGCACTTCTGGGGGCACCGGCCGCAGCGGGACGGGCAGATCGGGCCAGGTGCGCTCAGTCAGTGGTGGCCCTCCCCGTTCACCGTCGACGGGGTCGAGTACCGCACCGCCGAACACTGGATGATGGCCGGGAAGGCCCGGCTGTTCGGGGACGAGGAGGCCGTCCCGAGGATCCTCCAGGCGCGGACGCCCGCGGAGGCGAAGAACCTGGGCCGACTGGTCGCGGGGTTCGACGAGGAGCGGTGGGCGGCGCACCGCTTCGAACTGGTGGTGGTCGGCAGCACCGCGAAGTTCGGGCAGGACGAACGGCTCCGTGCGTACCTGCTCGGCACCGGCGGGCGCGTCCTGGTGGAAGCCAGCCCGCTCGACCGGATCTGGGGCATCGGGCTCGCAGCCGACGACGAGCGGGCGAACTCCCCGGCCCAGTGGCAGGGTGCGAACCTGCTCGGTTTCGCCTTGATGGAGGCTCGGTCCCGGCTGGCGGGCTGACCTCACCCCTGACGGCCGCTACTGGCACAGCAGTTGCCCCTGTTATCACACAAGTAAGGTGCGCCAAACGGGATTTGGCCGAAATTCCCGAGTCCGCAGGACTCCCGCACCACACCGGCCACTCGCACCCCCATCTCGAAAAGGTTAAGACTTGCTCCCGTAACGTGGCTGCCGTATGACAGCGCCAGGATGACCACCAGTTGTTGTGTTCGGAGGCCGGTCGGGTGGCCTCCATGGAGAGGTCGGGGCGGGGCGCGATGACCGTACACAATCCAGGGCCGGACTCGGCCGATGTCCAAACGCTCAGAGCGGAGTTGGACGAACTCCTGAGGGCACGGCAGTTCGCCGCACAGCGCGAGCGCAGACTCGCCGAAGCCGTCCGGGGCGGCTACGAACCCGACCACGCACCCGCGTACGGCCGCCCGCCCAGGCAGCCCGACCCCGAGCTGCTGCGGCAACTCGCCCAGGTGCAGCACCTCCGCGAAGGGCTCGGCGCCCGCTGTCTGGAGCTGAGCGACCGCCTCCTGGCCGCCGAGGACCGGCAGTTGGCGGGCCGACTGGCCAACGGCTCCTCCTCCGCCCCGCAGGACACGCCCCGGGGCCTCGCCGAAGAACCCCGGGCCCACCGCCGCTCGGCCGAGCCGACCGGACCGGCCGCTTCCCTGGTGCCTCCGCAGCGCCAGTTCCCGACCGGGGCGCGCTTCGGCGGAGGACACCGCCCCGCCCCCGTCCACGACCGGGGCACCGCACCCGACGGACCGGTCGGCACGGTCGACGCCGGTTCCCCGTTCGTTTCTCCGGCCACCGAAGCCCCGCAGCTGCGCGGCGCCCGGTTCGGGATCAGCCGCCCATCCCGGCCGTCCCAGCAGAGCAACGACCACACGACCTTCCCCCTCTCCCCGCCCCGTACCGACAGCGGGCAGCACGACGCGACCGCCCGGGGCGGCGGCTCGGACACCGGGTCGGCAGAATCCGTCGGCGCCTCCTGGGCCAGCACACGCACTCCCCGCACCGGGTTCGCCGACAACAGGACCAGAAACGACAACAGCGGGAGCAGCACCAGCGGGAGCAGCACCGACGGCGGGCCCGCGACCCCCGGCCGCCCCGCGTCCGGGCCCCGGCCCCGGACGGGCGCGGAGCTGATCGCCCTCGTCCAGCGGATCGCCGACCTGCACCGGCAGGGTGCGGTGCACGAGTCCGCAGCCCTCGTGGGCCAGGCAGCGCTGATGGTCACTCCGGTCGACCTGGCCGCACTGGCCACCTTGCTGCGCGCCGAAGGACCGACCGGCTCCTCCACGTACCTGGCCAGGTCGGTGGCCGGCGGTGCCCCGGAGCACGCGGCTGCCGCGCTGGCCGAGCTGCGCCGCGAGGGGTTGGTGGACGAGGCCGCCGACCTGTTCCACGCCCTGTGGTCGGTGAGCGCACAGGTCCTCCCCGCGCTGCTCGCGGCGCTGGCGCAGTCCGGGCAGTCCGCCGACGCGCAGACCCTGCTGTGGGAGCGGGCCTCCGCACCCGCCGCTGAACTCTCCGAACTGAGCAGGCAGTTGCGGGCGGCGGGGCGCTCCGACGACGCCCGTCACCTGCTGCGCCAGGCGGCCGGCCGACCGACCGGGGAAGTCGCCGCGATCGCCGCGGCGCTGGACGGGGAATCGGCGACCGAGCTGGTCGGCGAGCTGGTGCGGATGCGTTCGGCGAGCGATGTCGGCCAGTTCGCGGCCGAGGTCCGGGATGCGGCGGAGCTGTACGACGCGATGCTGCTCGCCGCCAACGGCCTGGAGGAGAGCCGGGCCCGCAGCGTGCTGGCGGCGCTGCGCACCGCGGGCCTGCCGACCGAACCGACGCCCCGGTCCCGGTCGAAGTCGCGCCTGCGCCGCTGAGCGGACTTCCGCACCGCTCCGGGGGACGGGGATTGGCCCCGCTGAACAGGAGGAACGAGGCGGCTGGGCCGGGCAGTTGGGCGCGCCGGCCCCGAGAACGCCGTGGCGGCGGGGGGGGGCGCCCCGGGGGGGGGGGGGGGGGGGGGGCGCGGGGGGGGGGGGGGGGGGCGGGGGGGGGGGGGGCCCCCCCACCGGGCGGGCGCCCCCCCCCCCCCCCGCGGCCGCACCGCCGAGCACCGGCTTGGGCAGGCC